>DVJG01000170.1 GCA_018710805.1 Candidatus Faecousia faecipullorum | reverse complement strand
GAACCAACCTATAGCGAAAATACCGTCCTTGCCGTGGTGGGAGACCTTCCCTCTCCCGATTTCTACCAGGAGCATTTTGCCCAGGTTTACCCCATTCAAGGTTCCGCCGGCATTATCCCCAGCGTCTATTCCAAGGATCAATTTCTGGAATACTATCTGGGCCTGTCCATCCCCATGGCCAGCGATGCGGAAATCGAAGCCATTCGCCAATCCCCTCAGTTTGCCGAAATGCCCTGTTATCCCTATTCCGGCTCCATGAAAATGATCGGGGATACCTTTGTTGTAAAGCTGTCTGACTGATAATGATAGGAGCAGTATAATGGATAGATTTGACACACTTCTCTTTGATACCTGGGCGAAATGGTTTGGGAAAAAGATCCATGAAAACCGGGTTCCGCTTATCAGCTCCCTGGTTGTTGGGTTTCTTTCCCATATGTTTGCCTTTACCAACAAGCTTGTAAACCATGATGAAGTTTACAACTTATTTGCCAAAGGAGCCACCTTAACCTCCGGCAGATGGGGTCTCGGCATGATGGACAGCATTTTCCCCAATTATTCCATGCCCTGGATCTATGGTGTCATAACCATCATTCTCATGGCCGTCTCGGTATGCTTTATCGTTCATACCTTTCAAATCCATAATAAAGTCCTGCAGGCCCTGCTGGCGGGCACAGTCCTCGCATTTCCCTCCTTGATCGGCACCATGGCATTTATGTTTACTGCCCCTCCTTATGGGCTTTCATTCCTGCTTGCTGTGTTTGCCGTGTGGCTTCTTCAAAAGAATACAATAAAATGGTTTCTTCCCGCATTGGCCTGCATGATTTTCTCCCTCAGTATCTATCAGGCCTATATTGCAATTGCCGCCAGTTTTCTTGTGCTGATTTTAATCCAGCAGCTTCTGCATGAGGAAAAGTTCATATCCATCCTTCGGCGCGGCCTTTGTTTTCTCGTCTTTCTGATTTTGTCTCTGGGCTTATACTATGCTGCCGCACAGCTTATTAATCTGCTCAAAGGCATTCAGTTCAACGGTTACGCCAATGACAACATCAGCTTCAGCCTTGCGTCTATTCCCTCGAATATTATTGTTGCCTACCGCGCCTTTTTCCGCAATTTCAGCGACCATTTTGTCGGCATCATGCCAACCCTCAACGCCCGACGGTTACATTTCTGCCTTCTGGCGGCAGTTGCCGTTCTTTTTCTGATCTGGGGACTGACCCGAAAGACCAAACAGATTGGAAGTCTTTTGCTGCTTGCAGCATTGGTTGCCATTCTTCCCCTTGCTGTCAACTGTATGTACCTATTTACGACCGAAGGTGCGGTCCATACGCTTGTTCTCTACAGCTTTATCGCCGTCTATATTCTGGCCGCGATTGTTGCTGACGTATGTATCCCGCTTTTTGCTACTTTCAGAGTCCTGGACTACTCCCGGCGTATTGCCGTGCATCTTGTTCCCCTTGCATTGGCTTTCATTCTGGTCACAAATGTCTACGTTGCCAACGAAGCCTACCTGAATCTCTACCTGCGCTACGAAAACACCTACGCCTTCTACACTTCCCTCATCGCCGACATTAAAATGATGCCGACCTTTGATAAAGATACCAAGCTCGCCGTCATCGGCACTTATCGTGAGCCTGATTATTATTGGAATAAATTTGATTTTCTCTACTTTATCAACGGAACCACCTATATTAATCCCGATTTTTATCCAAAGGATCGCTTTCTGGAATACTATTTGGGATTTGATATTGCTCTTGCTTCTGCGGAAGAAATGGAAGCAATTCAGTCTTCCCAGGAATTTGCCGAAATGCCCTGTTACCCCTATTCCGGCTCCATGAAAATGATTGGAGATACCTTTGTTGTAAAGCTGTCCGACTGACAAACAACGCCGCTCCGGGAGCATTCCCTGAGCGGCGTTGTTTTGTTTAGGGCAATTCCTCAAATTTGAGTACCACGGTATCTCCAATGACCCTGATAGACCCTTCGCTGGGCCAGCAGGGCATGGACTTTACCTCCGGTGTCTTCGCCAGGGCGGCACATTCTTCCTCACTGAGCTTCGGGGGCAGATACCCGGTGTAATTTTGAATCCATTCGTGCATACTGGGTCGGTTCAGGAGACCGTCGGTAAATTCGGCGTAGTATCGGATCTCATACTGCCAGGGGCAGTTCAGCAGCGGGTCGTCGATTTTTCCGATGAAGGCCCAGGTTTTCTCCGGGGTAAAGCCCTTCGTCATGCGCACCTGGGTCACCAGAGACGTGCAGTAGTTTTCCATCTGCCGATTGGCAAAATAAACGGTGGTATAGCCGATGTTTGCTTCGTAGGCGTAGGAAAGCGTCAGCAGCGCCAGGGCTCCGGCGCACAGTTTCCCGGCAAACCCCGCATACCGCCCAGGCGCTTCCGGCAGGCATTCCAGAAGAACCATGGGGAAAAACGGAATCATCACGAACCCGTAGACCATCATGGTGTAGATCCAGGCATCGGGGCACATAATGACGATGAAATTCACCGAGACGACAAAGGCAAGGCACAGAATTCCCGTCATGGCAGCCATGCCCCAGCGGCGAACCCGCGTCAGCAGTAGATAGCAAAGGAGCACCGCCGACACGCCTCCCATCAGAAGGTAGGCGATCTTCACTGTACGCATTCCGCTGAGGCCGCAGTAATTCCTGACTGGCAGGAAAAGGACTCCGGCAATTGCTTCTTTTATGAGCTCCGGCAAGGCGCTCAGGGACAGCTTTCCCATGTTGTTCATGCCCTGATACTCGCTCAAGGCCGTTCCGTACAAGACGAGAGAGAGCTTCAGGAGAAGATAATAAAGGAGAAGTCCCAGCACCAGGGCAGCACAGTAGAAAAGCCCCTTTCTCACCAGGTCCCGGACCTTCGTCCCTTCCTGCATGGCTTTGCGGATCAGCAGGAGTACAAAGACGCCAATGGTAATGGGTACATAGGCCTGATAAATGCCCAAAGACAGGGCCGTGAAAAGTGCCGACAGGGGCAGGCCATATCTGCTTCTCTCCTGCACCCAGGCCGCCAGCACGGCAAACAGCACGGCAAGGCCGTTGTACACCGTTGTGTAGCGGAAGAGCATGGTCACTGTCACCGTGGGGAATACCACAAAAAGCATTCCCAGCCACAGGGCAGATGCTTTTTTCTGAATATCCAGGGTATGTACCAGAAATCCTGCGGCAATGGCAAGCACCAGAATAAATAAAATGCCGTTCACCAGGGGCAGGTTATAATTCCCGCCGATTGATTCCATGAAGTCGCCCAAAAGGGACAAAAACCATCTTCCCGAGGTAATACCCGTGCCATAGCCCCTTGGCTGCTGGGCAATGTCATCAGCACAGTGGAGATTGTTGACGATGGCATACAGGTGGGTGACCATGCCGCAGATAAAAGCGGAGATGGCCGCCAGTTTCACTGGTTTTGGGAGACGGTCTGCGATTTTCAACTTGCTCATAGGTCGTTTTTCCTTTCGCTTTCAGGAAAAATAGTCTTGCAGGTTCCGTTGCTCCTGCTTTTTTCTGCAGTCCTCCGCCAGGGCTGCCGTATCGGTGGCCCAGAGGTGCCACAATAGCTTCCATAGATATCTGGGCGGAAAGGCATTGCCCCAGGTAGTAAGATATTTTTTCAGACGGCGTTTCAGAAAGGCAATGGTTTCTTCCCCGCATCCGGGGGTTTCGGAAAGATACCAGATGGCGTCCAGATAGGTCTCGTCAAAGAGCCGCCGCAGGTCCGGGTAGACAGAGAGGACCTTCTCCCGCCGCTTTTCAATGGCGTCCAGTCTATCAAAAATCCGCCGCTCCGCCGCCTCCGGGGTGTTCATTACGCCGGAGGCACGCTTGCGATAGTTGTAGACAACGCGCCCGTCACAGGCCACCCGACAAGGCTTCAAAAATCCCTGATAGGTAAAATATTCGTCGTCAATCTTATGTCCTTCCTCAAAAAACACCCCGTCATACAGGGCGCGTCTGTAGAGCTTATTCCACAGCAGGGAGCAGGTCCAATCCTTGGGAAAACGGCATAAGTAGCTTTTGCTGTCCAGAATTTCCCGCTTCGTGCAGGGAACACGCACTTCCTCCCGATTCCGATAGACCTCCCGGAAGGCAAACTGGGCGGCATCTGCGCCCGTTTCTTCCAGAACACGCACCATATAGCCGTAGGCCCCGGGTTCTAAATAGTCGTCGCTGTCCACAAAGTTCAGGTATTTCCCTGTTGCGGCCCGCAAACCTGCGTTTTTTGCCGCGGCGGCGCCGGCGTTTTTCTGGTGGATGACCTGGATGCGGCTGTCCTTCCGGGCATACTCGTCGCAGATCTCTCCGGAAGCGTCCGTAGAGCCGTCGTCAATGAGCAGGATTTCCAGGTTTTCATAGTCTTGAGCCAGAATGCTGTCCAGGCATGCAGGAAGATAGGCGGCAACGTTGTACACCGGGACAACGACGGATATCACATCTTTCATTTTTCATTCCTCCAGGCTTCCCACTTGCCCACAAGCCACCACAGAGGTTTACAGGGATAGGCAGGCTCGTAGGCCCAGGTGAAGGTAGGAATCACCCGGAACATCCCCGCTTTGCGGCACTGCCGCAGTCCCCAGCGGAGCTTCCGCCGCAGAACTGCCGCATAGCTGTGGTAGGCCGGATCCTTTTCCGCTTGCCCCATCTGGCGCAGGACGTTGTGAATATAGTCTTTCAATGCCTTTTGCAGAAACGCCTGGTCCTCGATTTCCCGGGAAAAGGCGATTTGATTTTCCGTGGCCTCCAGAGCGTCCATTCGCCGGGGCGTCCAGGGGGAACGCGTAATGCCGCTGTCATTCTGGAAATAGGCATAGAGGGGTACGTCCACCACCGCCACCTGCTCTGCCAGAAAAACTGCCCGGTAGGTGGTGAATTCATCTTCGTGGAGCTTTCCTTGGGGATAGCGCAGGTTGGAAAAAAGGGATTTGTGGTAGAGCTTATTCCAGGCCGTGGCAGTGATGCCTCCGTGAATCTCTTGGCTGCAGTAGTATTCCGACGCTCCCAGGGTTTGAATGGTCACCTTTCCCACGGGCGGCAAGGGCTCCCCCGCCGTCCACGCTAGGCCGCAGGCGGCAAGTCTGCACCCTGTTTCGCTGACTGCCTTATAAAGCAGTTCCAGATACCCAGGCGCAACCCAGTCGTCACTGTCCACAAAGGCCAGCCACTGGCTGTCGCTGTTTTCCATAGCCCAATCGATGCCCGTGTTTCTTGCGGCAGATAGACCACCGTTCTCCCGGTGGAGGACCACAGCCCGGCTGTCCTTCCGGGCGTATTCCTCGCAGATCTCACCACAGCGGTCAGGGCTTCCGTCGTCCACCAAAATCAGCTCGTAGTCCTCGAAGGTCTGCGCGAAAATACTCTCCACACAGCGGTGCAGATACGCTTCCACCTTATAAACCGGAACGATAACGCTGATCTTGGCCATGACCATTCCCCTTTCCTCAATGCCGTTTCAAAATGGATTTTAGTTTATCATACCCTTTTTCGCCGAAAAGTTTCCGGCCCAGCGAATACCGAAGTTCGCTCTGCCGTTCTTTTTTTTGACGCAGGCGTTCTGCTTCCAGGGCCTGCAGCTCCTGCTCCGTGTGCCAGCTCCCGGAGAACCAGTGGATAACCCGGGTCTTGCGGGTCTTTTTCAGCTTCATGGTGCCATAGTCCACAGGGCAGAAATACGTCCGGGGATAGACTGTGAGCCCCGCTACGGTTTGAAGGGTGTCGTCGAATCTCAGTCCCCGCTCCCGGCACAGATTGGTGAGCACCGTGACGTTGGTGGTGGTGTTGAGGCTGCCGTCCGGAAGGCGGAAGGACGCGGTATCGTAATAGGAGAGAAATTCCCGGAACAGCGGGAACCCCGGTTCACAGGCGAGGAGCCCTGTCTGGACGCGGGTCTCCGCCTCAAAGCCTGCAAAGGCGGTGTGGTGCAGGAAGGGGTCCAGAGAACGCAGAACTTCCACATCTGTGTCCATGTACACGCCGCCCTCTTCCACCAGGACCCGCAGACGCACATAGTCCGACACAAAGGCCCAGCGTTTTTCTTCCAGGGCTTCTTTGACGTAGGGCGGAACGTCTGCGAGGTTAAAAGTATGTTCGTTCCACTCTTTGATTTCGTAGTCCGGGCAGTGTTTTCTCCAGCTTTTCAGGCACTTTACAGCCAGCTCCGGCTTTTCCTTTCCGCCGAACCAGCAGTAGTGGATAATTTTGGGAATGCTCACTGGTGATCACCCTTTCTTCGGCTGAGGACTCCATAGAGCCGCCCCAGTCTGGGGTATAGGATATCTGCCAGCCTTTCAAACTGTCTTTGCGTCATGGGCACGCCTCCCAATCCAAAGAGTTTTCTGGCGTCTTTTTGAATCTGCTCTGCGGCAGCCAGCTCGTGAAGTTCATCTTTGGCGGCCCAATAGCTGTGGTACACAGCCTCGGCGTAGCGGTCGCAGAAGCGCTCCCGGAGTTTTTTGTAGCCCAGGCTATGATAAAACCTTATGATGCTCCGAAGGGCCCAAAGGTAGTCCAGCTTTTTCAGGCTGAATTTTCTTTGGGTGGTGCTGTCCGGATTGGTGCGGTAAAAATACAGCGCTTCCCGGGTCCATGCAAGCCTCCCGGCAGCAATCAGCCAGCGGCACACCGCTTCGTTGTCCTCATACACCCGCCCGGGGGTGAAGGGGTAACGCTCCACGATGTCTTTTCGGATGAGCTTGGCGCACCCCACCCATCCGGGGTATTCCTCCCGGTCGTAGAGGGTAAGCAGGGTGTTTTCGTCCATGGAGAATACCTGCCACTGAGGCTCCCTGTTGCGGTCAAAGTCCTCTGGACATTCCGCTCTTTCCAGCATCTGACACATGGCCATGGGCGCTCCGCTTTTCTCCAGGGCGCCATACAGAAGCTCCAGCATCTGGGGATGAATCAAATCATCGCTGTCTACGAAGCACAGGAAGCTTCCCTGGGCCATGGTCAAGGCGTGGTTTCGTGCCGCGGCCTGTCCCTGGTTTTCCTGGTGTATGACCCGAATACGTGGTTCCTTTTCCGCATATTCGTCACAGATTTTTCCGCTGCCGTCGGGACTGCCGTCGTCTACCAGAATGATCTCAAAATCCTGGAAGCTCTGCTGCAGAATGCTCTCCACACAGGCGGAAAGATAGCGCTCCGCCTGATACACCGGAACAATGACGCTTACTGTAGCCATGGAAATCTCCTTCGGATATTCTGCAATGTTTCCCAATAAAAGCAGTAGCCCCGGGTCCACAGGGGCCGGAATGTACTTAAAATCTCATGGTCAATCCAATAGTCCAGGCAGCCGTCCTTCCACGCCCGTCTAAGCAGGCTTCGGATGCGTTTTTTCATCTGCCGGAGCACAGGCGCATCCTTCGGCAGATTCTCGCTGGCGGCCTTCCAGTTGACCATGGCATTTTCCAAATATCCCCGGTAACGGAAACGAACCAGTTCCCCATCCCCCAGGCCCTTAAAATAGGCAAGCTGCTCTTCATAGGCGTCCCAGGCATCCAGGCGTTTAGGGGACCAGTCGCTTCTTGTAAAGCTGGATGGGTGACTATAGTAGGCATAAAGCGGAGCCATCGTCACTGCCAGGGTCCCTGCCGCAAAAATCGCCCGATATATGAAGTATTCATCCTCCACGCACTTCCCTGTTGGAAATCGCAGATTTTCCAGTATGGACCGATGGTAGAGCTTATTACAGGGACCATAGGTCAGGCTCTTGTGGATTTTTCCGCAGAAATACGCTTTTGCGCTCATAAGCTCTACGGGCCACTCTTCTGTTGCAAGATGAGATTCCCCAGTGGTTTCATAAAAGCCGCAAGCACTCATCTTACACCCGTTTCCTATGGCAGCATCATACAGGGTTTTCAGATAGTTCGGCTCCACCCAGTCATCGCTGTCAACAAATGTCAGCCATTGACAGCCGCAATTTTTCAGTGCATAATCCATTCCGGCATTTCTGGCTGCAGCAGCACCACCGTTCTTCTGGTGAATGACTTTGATACGCTTATCTTTTTCGGCATACGCATCACAAATGGCCCCTGAGCCGTCAGGACTTTCATCATCCACCAAAATCAGGGTATAATCTTCATTGCTCTGGCAGAGGATGCTGTCCACGCAGCGGCTGAGAAAGGTTTCTGCATTATATACCGGGACGATGATGCCGGTCTGAGCCATGGTTTTACCTCCGAAAAATTCTATTTCCCAAGCACATCCAAGAGCATTGCCTCAGTCTCTCTGACCATTTGCTTGCCATCAAAGAAATTGCTGCGTTGTTGTGCACCGGCCTTTGCTCGGGCATAAAGCTCCTCATCCGTCAGCATCTTACGGATGCCTTCTTCCAAAGCCTCCATGGTATTATCCGTAATTAAGCCGCAGAACGCATCTCCAAATGCCTCGGCCACCGATGGAATCGGCGCCACAATTGGAATCCCCAGAGACAGTCCCTCCATAGCAATCACTGGGAGGCCTTCGTGCAAGGAAGAACTCACCAGGAATCTGCAGTTTTTCATATATGGATAGGGATTACTCTGATATCCAGCCAATGTCACAGTCTTTTCTGTTCCTGTAGCACGGATCAGCCGCTTCAAAAACTCACGATCCGGTCCATCGCCGACAATTACAAGATTGTGCTGAATACCCTGCATCAGCAGGTCTTTATGAATTAGAATCAGTCGTTCAAACGCCTTCTGCTCCGCCAGCCGTCCTACTGCACACAGAAGCGGTGCCCCCTCCGGCAATTTAACTGGCTCTTGAGCCAGCTGCCGTACTTGCTCACTGTACAAAGGGTTATAGCACGTCTGAACTTTGTCTCCCAAGCCGCTTACCTCTCGGAAGGAATCGCGTGTCTCCTTGGATACGCAAATAATCCGGTCATAGCGATCCAGTAACGCTTTATTTTGTGCAACCTCTCGAAAGACACTGCTATTGGCTGCATCACCATGGATATATTTTATGGTTTTGGCCCCCTGAACAAAAGGAAGC
>DVJG01000169.1 GCA_018710805.1 Candidatus Faecousia faecipullorum | reverse complement strand
CCGATCTTCCGGGCGATGGTGACAATCTCCTCCTTGTCCATGCCCACCAAGGGCATGAAAATGGGGATGTCCACCACGGCGCCGGTGACGGCCATGGCCTCCATGGTCTGGGAAGCCACCTGGCCCAGGTTTTCTCCGGTAATGAGCGCCCCGCAGCCGTCGTTCTTGGCAATGCGCTGAGAGATCTCCATCATAAAGCGGCGCATAATGAGGGTGAAGAATTCCTCGGGGCAGTTGTCCCGGATGGCCTCCTGAATCTCCGTGAAGGAAACCACATTGACGGTCATTTTGCCAAGATACCGGGTCACCAACCGAGCCAGTTCCACCACCTTGTCCTTGGCCAGCTGGGATGTGTAGGGATAGGAGAAGAAGTGGACGGCCTCCACCTCAACGCCCCGCTTGCCGATCATGTAGGCAGCCACAGGAGAGTCGATACCGCCGGACAGGAGCACCATGGCACGGCCGCCGACACCTGTAGGCAGACCGCCGGCTCCCGGTTCCGCAGGGCCGTGGACGTAGGCCGCCAGGTCCCGGATTTCCACGTAGACCGTGTATTCCGGATGATGCACATCCACCTGGCAGGTAGGATGGGCCTCGGCCAGCCGTCCGCCGATCTCCTGGGACAGCTGGATGGAGGTCAGGGGGAAACGCTTGTCAGAACGCTTGCTTTCCACCTTAAAGGACCTGGCGCAGTCCAGGTCGTCGCCCAGGTAATTTTCGATGGCGTTGTAGATGGCATCCAAATCCTTTTCGCAGGGACGGCAGCGGCACAGGCTCACAAGACCAAAGATGCTGTGGCAGGCCTCCCAGGCGCCGTCCACATCGGCTTCCTCGTCCATAGGCTCCACGTAAACCGTGGATTGCATGATATAGACGTCAAAATTGCCGTAGTCCTTCATCCGGCGGCGGACATTCTGCCGCAGACGGTTTTCAAACTGGCGCTTATTGGCGCCCTTCAGGACGATTTCGCCCAGTTTCAGCAAAAAAATTTCTTTCATGGTGTCTCCTTATAAATAATGTAGATTCTAGCCGTTTCCCATGTTTACCAGTCGGTACTGGATGGCCTCGGCGATATGCTGGGGTTCGATGTTCTGGCTCCCATCCAGGTCCGCCACGGTTCTCGCGACTTTCAGAATGCGGTCATAGCTTCTGGCGGTAAGTCCCATGGTGTCAAATGCCTGCTTCATAAGGCTTGCGCTCTCGTCACTGAGGGCGCAGAAGCGGCGCATTTCCTCAGGACCCATCCGGGCGTTGCACATTCTGCCGTCTCCGAAGCGGTGATTCTGCACTTCCCTGGCGGCATTGACCCGCTTTTGAATTTCCGAGGACGGCTCCGCCTGGGCACGGGTCCGCAAATCCTCAAAATGGACCCCGGGGACCTCCACGATAATGTCAATTCGGTCCAGCATTGGTCCGGAAATCCGGCTTCGGTAGGCTTCCACCGACGCTTCGGAGCAGCGGCATCTGCCGGAGGGGTCCCCATACCAGCCGCATTTGCAGGGGTTCATGGCTCCCACCAGCTGAAATTCCGCAGGATAGGTCACGGCTCCCGAGATGCGGGAGATGGTAACCTGGCCGTCCTCCAAAGGCTGGCGCATGATGTCCAGGGTATCCCGGCGGAATTCCGGCATCTCATCCAGAAAGAGAACGCCCTTATGGGCCAGGGAGATTTCGCCGGGCCGGGGATTGGAACCGCCGCCCACAAGGCCTGCGTTGGACACCGTATGGTGAGGTGAGCGGAAGGGTCTTCTGGTGACCAGGGGATTCTGGGCGTTTAAAAGTCCCATAACGGAGTAGACCTGGCTCACTTCCAGAGATTCTTCCCAGGTCATGTCCGGAAGAATGGAGGGAAGGCGCTTGCTGAGCATACTCTTTCCGGAGCCCGGCGGTCCGATAAGAAGCACATTGTGGCCCCCTGCGGCGGCAACTTCCAGGGCTCGCTTGGCGGATTCCTGCCCCAGCACATCCCGAAAGTCCAGCTCCGGCACCTGACCTTTTGTGGGAACCCAGATGGGCTCCTCCTGTATCGGGGCGGAGCCGTTTAAGTGAGCGGCAAGCTCCGCCACCGTATGAACGGGGTAGATAGCAGGTCCCCTTGCGAGAGTCGCCTCCGGCGCATTCTCCGCCGGAACAAAAATCGCGTCATATCCGGCCTTCTTTGCGGCCAGCGCCATGGGAAGCACACCGGAGATGGGCCGGATCTGTCCGTCCAGGCTGACCTCGCCCAGAAAAACGCTGTCAAAAGGCGGACGGCTGATTTCCCCCGCCGCTGCCAGAATGCTCAGAAGAATGGGAAGGTCATAGTGGGTTCCCGCCTTTTTCAGGCTTGCGGGAGCAAGATTCACCGTAATGCGGCTGACAGGGAACCGAAACCCGGAACTCTTCGCCGCGGCACGGACCCGGTCCCGGGCCTCTTTTACCGCTGCGTCCGGAAGTCCCACGATATCGAAGGCTGGAAGTCCGTTTGTAATAAAGCATTCCGCCGTGACGACACTGCCTTGGATGCCGCTGCAGCCCAGGGTTTTCACACTGCAAATCATGTTCTCTCCCCCTTT
>DVJG01000022.1 GCA_018710805.1 Candidatus Faecousia faecipullorum | reverse complement strand
CGTGCCAGATGAAATGATTTTCGACACCTTTCAGGACGTGTCCCTTCGCGCTGAGCTGTACTTTCAAAAAAGCGGGAAACCCGGCATTACCAAAGTGGACGTGATCTGGTTCCGGCACATTATCCACACTGAAATTTTTAAAATCGGGCCCCTGCAATATCAGCCCTTCGCCATGGTATATCTGGACCAGGAGACATTGGGGGAGCCTTACATGACCTTTGACCCCGACCAGAAAAAGCGTCTGCCTCCTGGTACGTCTGTAATCAACTGCCACATTCCGCAAGGCGCCGACCTGAGCGCCGAAGCGGTGGAAGATTCCATGGCTAAGGCAAAGAAGTTCTTTGCCGCCCATTTCCCCGGAATCCCCTACCGGGCCTTTCTCTGCTACAGCTGGCTCCTATACCCGCCTATGGCTGCCCAACTGCCAAAGGATTCCAATATCCGGCAGTTTGCCCGCCGTTTTACCATTCTCGGCTCCCTTGCCGGCAGGGAAGAAGCCAAAAAGTACATTGAGAAAAGGAATCCTCCAACGACGTTGGAAATCATGTTTTCCCAGCATCGGGACTGGTTTGGCTTTTCCTGCGGT
Organism: Candidatus Faecousia faecipullorum; assembly: GCA_018710805.1. Taxonomy (GTDB): domain Bacteria; phylum Bacillota; class Clostridia; order Oscillospirales; family Oscillospiraceae; genus Faecousia; species Faecousia faecipullorum. The sequence goes on along the minus strand of DVJG01000022.1, from coordinate 8,259 downwards.
ATTATGGAATTGTAAAAAAGCCTCAAAGAGAATTTTTGACAGTCTAAAAGGCGCTCTCCTGCGGGAGAGCGCCTTTGTCCTTTTGTTCCAGATGTAAGAGGGCATTTGCCATCTCTATTCTTGTTCTGGTTTGCTTTCTTCAAAGCAGAAGGTATGTCCGCCGATTTTGCCCCAGACATTGTCGTTGACCGGATAGGTGGCAAAGAACACCACGCCTTCGTCCAGGACATAGGGGCCTTCCAGAGCCCGTTCAATGGCCACATACTGGGCCTGATTTGGTTTCGCGTCTCTTAAGTAGGCGGTGGAGCGGAACTGATTCTCTGCGTAGATAACCCCTTTCAGGGTGTTTGGGAAACGGGAGCTTTTCAGCCGGTTCAGAACCACCTCAGCAACAGCCTGCTGGCCTTCAATGGGTTCGCCCTGGGCCTCCACCCAGACCATTCTCGCCAGGAGGTCCGTCTCTGCCGCCGTCAAAGTGATATCCGGGTACCGGAGTTCCACCTTGGGTTTCTCCGGCGGATGGTAGATGAAGGGGTCCGCAGGCATGGCGCTGGGGTCATAAATCCAAGATCCGGCGTAGCCCGTGGTAATGTAGCCCTGGGGGAAACCGTTCTGGAAGCCTTCCTTCAGGTTCCACTGGTCGTAGTTGCTGAGAAGGGGGTCGTTGACCCAGACCTTTTCATCCTCCGTAAGGCCAGTCAGAACCACATAGTGCTGAGAATTGGTAAATGCCGAATTCTGGCCCATAAGGGCAATGACCACACAGCCCCGCCGCATTTCTGCCAGGGCATCGTGCCAGTTTTCTGCCTTTCGCCATGGCAGCTGCAGCTGGTTCGAGGCATATTCCAGCCGCTCCATATTGTTGTTGCAGATCAGGTCCCCAAAGTAGGCAGCAAGCTCATCCGGGAGATACACATGGCCCGTGAGATAGGTTGCCACCATGGCCAGGGATACCACGCTGTCGCCATCGGAGGCAATGGTGCCGTTTCCGTAGCGGGCGTCAGGGTAATCTCCCTGGAAAAACTGAGGCATTTCCCGCTGAGGCGCTTCCGGTTCCTCTGCTTCCGGCTCCTCCGTCTCTTCCGGAGGAAGCGTCTCCTGTTCGGTCGGTTCCTCGGGAACGGTTTCTTCCCCTTCCGGCGCTGGGGCGGTGGTCTCTTCTGAGCTTTCCTCCCCTTCCGGTTCCGTGGCAGTGGTCTCTTCCTGGTTTTCCTCCTCGTTCGCCACCGTTTCGGTGGCCTCCGTCTGGACTTGCGTTTCTTGCGAAAGCTCCTTAGCCAAGGCAGGTAAAGTCCAGGAGAAGGTCAGGGTAAAGGCCAGCAGCATGGAAAGTATTTTACGCATCCAAATCGTCATGGACTTTCATCTCCTTTAGCTTTCATAATGTTTTATGATAACATCCTTTACAAAGAATGGTGTAGTTTTTCCCGCTTTCTGCCGGCCTTGTACAGAAGGACCGTAAGTCCCGCTGTCAGGACAAGGCTCAAAGACATGAGGGTGTAGGCAAAGAGCGCCGCATTGCCATGGCGCTGGACGTAGTACTCCATAAAGCCTGCAAGGCCGATGCCTCCGGCAATGAGGGCCCATGCCCCCAGATACCAGACCTGGAAGCCCCTGTTTTTCACCAGGCGGCTGGAAAACACCACAATAACCAGGACGATGGCAATGGCGGACAGGACCTGCACGATGCTCACGAAGCCGTTCCAGCGAAAAAACAGAGAATCATAGCGGGTGCTGTCCAGCACCACCTGGGAGGCGCAGTACCAGAGAAGGAACAATAGTGCCGCGTCTCCGTTCCGGTAGCTTCTGCGCTTGCTGTTTTTCAGATAGAATCGGGCGAGACACAGGAAAAGAATCAGGGCAAAGACACTCTGATACAGGAAGGTGGCAAAGCGGTACTCCGTGGCTCCCGAGACGGCGTTTACCACCGGAGACGCAAAGGGCAGAAACTGCAATTTCACCACCTGGCCCCGGTCGGCAGTGCCAAAGAAAGCCGCCAGCCGTCCCACTGAAATGCCTGCGGCGCCGCCGATGCTCATACTGTCCAGCATTTCGGGCAGGCTTCGGCTGAGCCCCACCAGGCGCAGAAGAAGCGCCGCCAGAAAACACCCGAAAAATGCCCCCATAAGGGCATAATCCCCGGAAGTATAGTCCGTCATGGCAGCAAGGAAGCCTGTGTAGCCGTCGGGCCGGGCATACCAGTGACAAAGTCTGGAAAAGACGATGCTCAGGCCCAGGGACAGGGGCAGTGCCGCAAATCCGGCGGAAAAATTTTCGGACCGGTTCAGGTAAAAAGCCAGGAAAAAGCACATGGCCCCGGCAGCAGCTATGGCCAGGACGATGCCATTATAGTATACAGGCACGCCTGCACTGATATAGGCAATCCGTTCCATGGTCAGCCTCCCTCGGGAATCGCCGTGGCGAAATAGACAATGTCGCTGATACGGCGCTGTTCGCCCTTTGCCGGGCGGTTGATCAGTTCGCCGTCCATAATCACTGTGGCGGTCTGTCCGCCGTCCAGGCAGTAGGCCATTTTACAGCCCGTGGCAGCTACGACTTTCTGGAACCGCTCCACGGTTGGGTCGTCAGGCTGGTCCCCTTCCCAGTTGGCTACCACCACCAGGTAGTGAAGCGGCGCCATCTGGCAGAGGGCGGCTCTGGCGTATTCCTCTCGAATTTCTCCCACGCCGTAGACGTTGGGAAGCTCCCGGACCTGGTAGTTGTCCACCAGAATGGGACCAAACGCCAAGCTGAAGTTGATGTTATTCTCGTCCAGGAATGCCTGGGCTTCCTTCTGGGTGGGAAGCTCCTTCATGTAGGAGAAAATCATATCGCCCTTGTCGTCAATGTAGCAGGTCTCAGCGTATGCCACCTCTACGGTGCGCTTAACCTGGCCCTCATAGGCCATGATGCCAAAGGCCGGGCGATTGGCGTAGAAGTCTCCGGAGGTTGCCACCACGGCGTTGACGGTCTGGGCCATTTCCGTGGGGTAGTAGAGCTTTCCGGAGCCAAAGGCGCCGTCGGACAGGTGGCGGCGGAGCTGGGAGGGGTCGGCAATCTTTACCTCGGAGAAGGTGTACACCGACTTGTCGTGGGCCTCCTTCCAGGTCACGGCAAAGATGCTGTCATCCAGATAGTAACGCACCGGGGTGTCGGCAAAAAGCTCGGCACTGGCAGAAAAGTACATGGGGTCGTCCTTCAATAAGAACGCGGCGTCTTTTAGTACGCTTTCCATATCGGCAGGGTTCTGGACCTGGCCATACTTGGTGCTGTCAGGCTTGGGGCCCATCTGAGCATCTGCCGGAATGGGGGTAATCACTCTTGGGGGCTCCGTCTCCGGCGGCTGCGTCTCATGGAGCACACCGTCCAGAGCCGCCTCGGCGTTTTGAAGCTGGATGGATGCAAAGTCCCCAATTTGTTCTGAAATGGACATATCCGGTGTTTTCATCGGCTCGGTCACCGCCTGGATTTCCTCGCCTGGGGTATGGTACAGGAAGCTCAAAAGCTTTCCCGTGCAGACAAGGGACAGCGGCACCAGAAGCAGGGCCAGAACCACCGCAGCTCCGGAAGGGCCTTTTTTCTTTTGGGGGGCGTATTTCGGCTGATAACCCATATTGCCTCCTCATTCCATGCCGCCGGAAAGGGCCGACAGCAAATTTTCATTGGGAAGGACCCACCACCGGCCTTCCGCTTCCACCAAGGAAATGGTACAGGTTCGGTTGACGCTTCCCGCCTCCGCCAGAGTCTTTTCCAGGGCTTCTTCCATTATGGCGGTTTTCTCCTGGGGCTTCAGGGTCCCGTTCTCGTCATACAGGCTGTCCTGATCCTCTTTTCCATCCAGGATATTCCGGGCCAGCGACGGCAGGTTCACCAGCGCTTTCAGCTCCAGGGTGGTCAAGGTAAAGTCCAGCCGGATTTCCGACTGGGATACCCGGAGAGGTGCGATGTCCGAGACGGCAAAACTGGACCGGAAGGCTTCCCACACCTTGGCGGTCTGGGGGTCTTCTGATGTCTGTGAAAGGCCCAGGTCCGGATTTCCGTAGAGATAGGTCCGGGCGCTTTCCAGATCATGGTCATTCAGAGCAGTCAAAAAGGCCGTGGCGCAGTCCTTGGCCTCCTGGGGCACCGCTCTCCCAGGGGCCCCGGCATTCCGGTTGGCAAAGCTGAGGAAAATGCCTCCTGCCACAAGCACCATTCCCAGAAATGCGAAAAGCGCTGAAACAATTTTGGAGAGTTTCACGCCCTCACCTCTTTCTCTTCTTTTTCATGCAAATCATGCCTTCCATTATATCAGTTTCCCGAAAAAAATCTATATGTAAAATTATTAAGTTTTCTTAGGAACCTTTGGAAAAGGCTGTGGGAACCTTGCAAATTTTCTTTCCTCATGATACAATTTGTCCATCACAGGAAAAGGGGGCCGGCAAATGCAGACAAAAAAGAAAATCTTATGGCTTCCCTTCCTTCTGAGTCTGCTCCTTCTTGGCGCCCTTGCCTGGGGCGGCTGGATGCTCTACGACACCTATGTGGACCGGAGCGGATGGGTGGAAAAAGACGGAGTTCGATTTTACCGGGATTTTCACGGTGACCCGGTATCCGGCTGGCTGTCCCTTCCTACGGGGGAATACTACTTTCAGGACGGCGGAATTCCGCTGACCGGGTGGCAGTCCATTGAAAGCCGTACCTATTATTTTGATTCCGACGGCATTATGGCCACAGGCTGGCTGACTTTGGACGGCGACACCTATTATCTGGGCGAGGACGGGGTACGAACCCTTGGCTGGCTCTCCTTGCAAGGGAATAAATACTACCTGCCTGAGGGCATTCTGGTGTCCGGCTGGCAGGAAATCGAAGGCGAACAGTATTATTTTGACGAAGACGGCACCATGGTCACGGGGTTCCTGGATCAGGGAGAAAATCGCTACTATTTTGGCCAGGACGGCATTCTGGTCACAGGTGCGGCGGAAATTGACGGGACGCCCTATCTCTTCGGAGAGGACGGCGCTATGGTTACAGGCTGGGTAGACGAACCCGCCGGACGGCGCTACTACCTGCCGGAAGGCGGCTTCGCTGTGCTCTGGATGGAAATTGCAGAGAAGCGATACTACTTTAATGAAGACGGCTTTCTGGAAACCGGATGGCGTCAGGAGGGGGAATACCGCTACTACCTGCTACCCGATGGCAGTGCAGCGGTGGGACCTCATGACATTGACGGCGAACGGCACTACTTTAGCCCAAAGGGCATTGAAGTGATTCTTGTCAATGAAAAGAACCCCTTGCCCAGTTACTTTACTCCGGACCCGGTGGAGGTCTACGAGTGGCGAAGCGTGGACTCCCGGTGCTACGACGCCCTGATCAAAATGATGGCGGACTGCGAGGCCGCCGGGAATGACATCTACTTAAACTCCGGCTACCGTTCCAGCGACCAGCAGGCAGAGATTCTGGAGGCCCGCACTCAAGAGCATATGGACACCTTTGCTCTCACCCCCGAGGAAGCCACCATGAAAGCCCTGGAAACCGTGGCTGTGCCGGGGACCAGTGAACACCAGCTGGGTCTTGCTGTGGATCTGGTGGGAGACGACGCCAAGCTCTGGCTTGCCGAACACTGCTGGGAGTACGGCTTCATCCGCCGCTATCAGGCGGATAAGGCCGCCTGGACGGGGATTGTGGACGAACCCTGGCACTTCCGCTATGTTGGTGTGGAGGTTTCCATGGATATGAAAGATTCCGGGCTGTGCCTGGAAGAATACCTGGGCGCCGAGGCTGTGCGGCCCTGGGAACTGACCTGAAAGCAGGCGAACATCATGATTTTACGCAGATATACCCCCGCAGATTGTGAGCAGATTCTGAAGCTCTTTTATGAAACCGTCCACACGGTGAACGCCAGGGACTACTCCCCTGCCCAGCTGGATGTCTGGGCTACGGGAAAGGAGGACGCCGCCAAATGGGATGCGTCTCTCTCTGCCCACCGGACCTTGGTTGCCATAGAAGACGGAACCATCCTGGGCTTTGGAGACATGGATGACGAAGAAGGCTATCTGGACCGTCTCTACGTCCACAAGGACTGCCAGGGAAAAGGCGTTGCCACCGCCATCTGCGACGCTCTGGAAGGCGGCTCTCCGGCAAAGCGGTTTACCACCCACGCCTCTATCACCGCAAGACCCTTCTTTGAAAAGCGGGGCTACCGCCTGGTCCGTCAGCAGACGGTCCTGAGAGGCGGCCTTGCGCTGACCAATTTTGTTATGGAAAAGCAGAATCCATAAAAAACAGTTCCCCTTCACGGCCATAAATCCGCAAAAAGAAGCCGCCAGCACCTGGCGGCTTCTCTGTTTTATAGGACGCGAATCAAGTACAAAACCCCAAGCTGGACCGGATAGAAAAGGTAAAAGGCCCACTGGGCGGCTTTTTTATGGGTGCGTTTTTTGCCGGAATAGAGGGCAATGGGGACCATGGCAAGGATGCCAAAGAGCTCAATGGGGATTTCTCTTCCCAGCACAGGCACCGGGGCCCCGGGCATGAGAAACCAGATGAGCACTCCCATGGCTATGGTCTGGACAAGGTTCCGATGGGGCATCTTCCTGGTCAAGCCGAACATGGCAATAAGCAGGACCCCGGCTCCGCCGTAATCCGTTTGGAGCCACTCCGCCGTCAGGGCGAAGGGCAGCACAATGAGGCATTTCCATAGACCGTTTTGGCAATTCCCCATGGCAAAGAGGGCACCAAAGCCCAGGAGCATGGTGAGCATAACGCTCTGATAGTACCAGGTCCAGCCGCCGAAAAGAGCAAAGTCAAAGGGAATTTCCGAGAGAATCGCCCCGATGGCAAGGCGAAAAGCGTATTTTGCCGGGTTTTTTGTGTAGTGCGCGCCCTCAGCCAGCAAAAAGCAAAAAATAGGAAAGGCCAGACGGCCAATGATCCGCAGGGTCCAGCCCGGAACCAGGGTGGCTCCTATGTGGTCTAAGAGCATGGTCAAACAGGCAAGAAGCTTCAGCCCTTCCTGAGACAGTCCTTTTTCTTTCATAGCGCGTCTCCTTTTTTCATGCCATTATAGCAGTACCCGCCGGTAAATTCAAATGGTTTTCCTTGCTTTTGAGCCATAAATCAGGTATAATGGAGGAAAAATTCAGAAGGAGGCGGCACGATGGAGGAAAATCCCTGTTTTTTGAGCATCATCGTTCCGGTCTACAATGGGGAGCGCTATCTTGAGGAGTGCCTCAATTCCCTTCTTGACCAGGACCTGCCGGAGCATACCTACGAAATTGTCTGCGTCAACGACGGCTCCAAGGATGGAAGCGCTGAAATTCTCTCCCGGTATCAGACCTGCCACCAGAATCTCCGCGTGCTCTTCCAGCAAAACAGCGGCGTGGCAGCTACACGGAATGCAGGTCTGGACGCAGCGAGAGGTGAATTTATCTGGTTTGTGGATGCGGACGATTTCATCCAAAAAAACTGTCTGCAAGGGCTTTGGGAGCTGGCCCATTCCGGGAATTTTGACCGTATCGTGCTGGGGGGCTACGAATTTGTGGACGCTCTGTCCCCGGAAGAACGGGAGCGGGCCAACCGAGGAGCTCTGCCCTGCAACACCTCCTACCAGTCTTCCGTCATCTGGCGCAACCTTCTGCGGCGGGAATTCCTGATGGAAAAGCGCCTGTGCTTCCGTTATCCCGAGCTGACCAACGGCGAGGATGGGGTGTTCCTCTACGAAGTGGATTTGCAGAATCCCCGTACCGTGGAAACTCCACAGGTTTTGTATTTCTATCGGACCCATGCTGGGTCCGCCGAAACCGCCGCCAGTCCTGAAAGCCAGCAGAAGAAAATCCGCTCCCACATTCGGGTCCTGGAAATTCTATTAGGGTATTATGAAAGCGGCCATCGGGACCCGGCCACCGCCAATAAGATTGCAGCCTTTCTCTGGATGAGTCTATACGAAATCGCCCAAGTCCCCCGGGACCGCGCAAAGCCCCATCTGCAAAAGCTCCGCGCTATGGGGCTATACCCCGGCAAAATTCCGCCGGAATGCACCCAGAGGCAGAGTTATCTCACAGGCACCGGCAGCGCTATGGGGAAAGTTCTGGAGTTTTTCTGTCATCATCTGCACCGTCCCTGGGCATACCAGGGCATGCGCCTTTTGCGGGGCGTTCAGCGTTTTCTCTCTTGACTTTCCTTTCAATCTCCGCTAAAATAGGGTTTACCGCAAAGGATTTTGCGGTAAACCCGGGTGTGGCCCAGTTGGTAGGGCGCCTGGTTTGGGAGCTGGAGCAC
>DVJG01000168.1 GCA_018710805.1 Candidatus Faecousia faecipullorum | reverse complement strand
AACCTGGATGTGGTGGAAATCCCCACCAACAAGCCGGTGATCCGCCAGGACCATACCGATGTGGTGTTCAAAAACGAGGCGGGCAAGTACCGGGCCATTATCGAGCAGGTGAAGACCTGCCACGCCAAGGGCCAGCCGGTGCTGGTGGGTACCATCTCCATTGAAAAGAGCGAAATTCTAAGCAAAATGCTGAAAAAAGAGGGCATCCCCCACAATGTCCTCAACGCCAAGCACCACGAGCAGGAGGCCCAGATCGTGGCCCAGGCCGGCAAATTCGGCGCCGTCACCATTGCCACCAACATGGCCGGCCGTGGTACCGATATTATGCTGGGCGGCAACGCGGACTTCCTGGCAAAGGCGGACCTGGCCAAAATGGACATTCCCGACGAGCTCCTTTCCGAGGCCGACTCCTTTGCCGAAACCACAGACCCCGAAATTCTGGCGGTGCGGGCGAAGTATGAGGAACTTCTGAAAAAGCACAAGGAAGAAATTGCCGACGAGGCCGACAAGGTTCGCGCTGCCGGCGGCCTCTTCATCATCGGCACCGAGCGCCACGAATCCCGCCGGATTGATAACCAGCTCCGGGGCCGGTCCGGCCGTCAGGGAGACCCCGGCGAGAGCCGCTTCTACCTAAGCCTCCAGGACGACCTTATGCGCCTGTTCGCTTCGGACCGGGTCAGCGCCATGATGGACAGCCTGGGCATCGACGAGGATACCCCCATTGACGCAAAGATTCTCTCCGGCGCCGTGGAAAACGCCCAGAAAAACGTGGAATCCCGGAACTTCCGGGCCAGAAAGAACGTGCTGGAATACGACAACGTCATGAACACCCAGCGGGAAGTCATCTACGCCCAGCGCCAGAAGGTCCTGGACGGCGAGGACCTGCGGGAGAACATGATGAATATGCTGCGCTCTCTGGTGGAGACCGATGTAGCCGACGCCCTCAGCGCCAACGGCGGCATTGCAAACGAAGAATCCCTCGTGCACCTGGCAAACGCCATGGAGGGCATCTACTTCGCCCACGGCACCCTTTCCTCCCGGAAGGACCAGCTTCTGGGCAAGTCCGCCAATGAGGTGGCGGATATTGTGGACGGCATCGCCCGGCACACCTACGAAATGAAGGAAGCCTCCATGACCCCCAGCATCATGCGGGAGCTGGAGCGGGTGGTCATGCTCCGGGTGGTGGACGAATACTGGATGGACAACATCGACGCCATGGACGACCTGAAGCAGGGCATCGGTCTGCGGGCCTACGGCCAGCACGACCCGGTGGTGGCCTATAAGGAAGAGGGCTACCAGATGTTCGAGGCCATGATTCGGGCCATCAAGGAAGAGACCATCCGCCGGATGTTCCTGGTCCAGCTGCGGCCCATGCAGGAGGTCAAGCGGGAGAAGGTTGCCAAAGAGACGGGCACCACCTCCTCGGAGGGCAGCTCCGTGAAGCGCCAGCCCCTGCGGAAAAAGGAAAAAGTGGGCCCCAACGACCCCTGCCCCTGCGGAAGCGGCAAAAAGTACAAAAAATGCTGTATGCAGAAGGACCAGGCTGCGGAGATGGGCCAATAAAACCACAAAAAGGAGGGCAATGAAATGTCTGTGGTGGAACGAAAATTTGACAAAGTGGAATGGGAAGCCGCCCAGGGCATTTTGGTGCCCCACGGCTTCACCACACGCTTCGGCGGCGTCAGCACCCAGGCCAACGCCAGCCTGAACCTGGCCTTAAACGACCGGGACACCATGGAGAATGTGGAGAAGAACCTGAAAAATCTGGGGCATGCCCTGGGGTTTGACCCGGAAAACCTGGTGATGACCCGGCAGACCCATTCTGACATTGTCCGGGTGGTCACAAAGAAGGACCACATTTCCCTCTGCCACCGGGACTACCCGGAGTGCGACGGCCTGGTGACGGCGGACCCGGGCACGGCCCTTCTGGTGTTCACCGCCGACTGCACCCCCATTTTGCTGTGGGACCCGGTGACCGGGGCCGCAGGCGCAGCCCACGCAGGCTGGCGGGGGACCTATAAGGCCATCGCCGCCAAGTGCGTGGAAGCAATGGTCAAAAACTTCGGCACCAACCCGGAGGACATCCGCGCCGCCATTGGCCCCAACATTGCCGGGTGCCATTTTGAGACCGATTCCGACGTGCCCCAGGCCATGACCGCCGCCTTCGGGCCGGAAGCGGAGCGCTATATGGAAAAGCGCGGGGAAAAGTACCACCTGGACCTGAAAGCCATCAACGCCATGGTCCTTCGCCGGGCGGGGGTGCGCCATATTGAGTGCTCCCCATCCTGCACAGTGTGCCGTTCGGACCGCTTCTGGTCCCATCGGGTCACCGCCGGCGTCCGGGGCTCCCAGGGAGCCGTCATCCTGTGCCAAGGGAGGCAGTCATGAAAAAAACCATCGCACTGACATTGCTGTTTGCCATGACGCTGGGGCTGTTCTCCGGCTGCGGCAGAAACATAGACAATTCCGGCTATGTCCCCACCGGCGACGCCATTTTGCTGGACGGCCAGGAGCCGGAGGACCTGGAGAAGGAGGAAAACAACCAGGAGCTGACCCTGGCCTACTACCCCGACAGGTCCTTGAACCCGGTTTTCGGCAGTGACTATACAAACCGCGTCCTTATGAGCCTCATCTACCAGCCCCTTTTCGCAGTCAGCGGCAGTAAGGAACCCACCCCTATCCTCTGCGAAACCTACCGGGTCAGCGCGGACAGCCGGACCTGGGTGGTGTACCTGGCCCACGCCACCTTTTCCGATGGCACCCCCGTCACCGTGGACGACGTGGTGGCTACCTATCAGCGGGCCAAGGAAAACGACTATTATAAATTCCGGTTCATCCATCTGGTGGACATCAAGCCCACAGAGGACGGAGGCGTGGCCTTCTATTTGGACACCCCCTACGGAAATTTCCCCCTGTTGATGGACGTGCCCATTATCAAGGCCAGCCAGCTGGATGAGACCCGCCCCCTGGGTACGGGGCCCTATGTCTTCTCCGACAGCGTAGGCGGCGCCACCCTGGTGCGAAATCCCGCCTGGTGGTGCGGCGACCTGAAGGTCCCCGCCATTGACCCGTCCATCGACCTGGTGGAGGTCCACAGCGTGGCCGACGTCCGGGACCAGTTCCAGTTCGGCGACGTCAGCGTGGTCTGCACCAACCCCATGAGCGCCACCTTTGCCGAGTACCGCTGCGACTATGAGCTGTGGGAAGTGGAGAGCGGCTACATGATGTACATCGGTTGCAACATCGGCTACAGCCCCTTCTTTGAGGATGGCACCCTGAGAACCTTCCTGACCTACGCCATTGACCGGGAGACCCTGGCGGAGGAAAACTATACGGGCCTGGTGACCCCTGTGACCCTGCCCTGCTCCCCCACGGAGCCGTACTACAGTAAGAGCCTGGCCTCCCAATACGGCTACGACACCATGAAATTCCTGGACCATCTGCGGGGCTACCGGATTCCCCAGAAAAAGGATGGCGGCGGCGCCCGGGAGTTCCGCATTCTGGTGAACTCCGACGACTCCGCCCGGGTAGCCGTGGCCCGGTCCATTGCCAAGACCCTGACGGACCTGGGATTGAACAGCGTCACCTTGGAAAAAGGCGGCGCGGCCTTCAAGAACACCCTGGTGGCTGCGGAATACGACATTTACATCGGCATGACCCGGCTGTCGCCCACCATGGACCTGTCGGAATTCTTCCGGGACTACGGAGAGCTGAGCCGGGGCGGCCTGAATAACCCCACCCTCCGGGACATGAACCTCCACGCCCTGGAGGATACCAGTATGTTCTATAACCTCTATAAAAAGCTCCTGGAAGACGGCCGTATCATTCCCGTGCTCTTCGGGCAGTACGCGGTCTATGCCCAGCGAGGCCTGATGCCGGACCTGGCTCCGGCCAGAGACAACGTGTTTTTCTACACCCGGGGGCGCACCATGGAAGACGCCCAGCTTCCCACCATTTATGAATGATCTGAAGATTGATCATAAAAAACAACCAATAAGAAAGGAAATAAGAGATCTATGAAACGCACCATTGCACTGCTTCTCATCCTGACGCTGATGCTTTCCGGCTGCGGCGCCACCACGGCTGCACCCACGGAGCCGGAAGTCATCACCCTGCCCACCGAGGCCACCGCAGCGGCAGAAACCGCCGCTTCCGAGGCAGCCACCGAAGCCGCCGAGGAGACCACCGAGGCCACGGAGCCCCCTGTCCTGGAGAATCCCCTCAACGGCGAAGTTCTGGACGCACCCTTCACGGACCGGATCTTCGCCTCCACCATCAGCAACATGAAGGAGAACCTGCCCCATGTGAACATGGTGAAGGCTGACGTGGTCATGGAGATGTTCGTGAACAACACCATCGTCCGCTGCCTGGCTCTGTTCAGCAACATTGAGGAAGCCGAGGCCATTGGCTCCACCCGTTCCACCCGGCCCATTTTCAACCAGATTGCCCAGCACTACAGCCTGATTGTGGCCCATGCCGGCGGCTCTCCTCTGGCACTGGAGGACGCCGAGAGCCGGGGCATTGAGAATTTCAACATCGACTCCTGGACCGTTGCCCAGGCGGGCACCTCCTACCGGGATACGGAGTACAAGCGTGCCTATGAGAATACCCTTTTCGGCATTGGCTCCGGCATCAAGGCCTACGCTGAGGCCCAGGGCTATCCCATGACCCTGGAGAAGGACTACGGCTTCCGCTTCACCGACGACGGCACTCCTGCTGATGGCGAGGACGCCGCGGAAATCACCATAACCCTGGCCTATCAGGGCAACATCAAGAAGGACACCGTCATGAAGTATGACGCCGAGACCCAGAAGTACGTGTACAACCAGTATGACATGGAAATGCACGACCAGATCACCGACGAAGTGGAGTCCTTCCGGAACGTGATTGTCATGTTTGCCCCCATGGAGACCATGGACATCTATTACAAGGCCGACTTCAATGCCGGAGGAAACGGCTACTTTGCCTGCGGCGGCAAGATTGTGCCCATCACCTGGACCTGTGACGGCGACACCGAGCCCTTCCGGTTCTTTAACGCCGACGGCAC
>DVJG01000167.1 GCA_018710805.1 Candidatus Faecousia faecipullorum | reverse complement strand
CCGCCGTGGTCTGCACCCACCCCCACGAGGACCATGTGGGAGGCCTGCCTGCGGTGCTGGCGGTGTACCCCACCGGGGCCGTCTACGCCCCCACCAGGACCTACGCCTCCAAGGTCTTCGACGATTTTATGTACTACACCGACCAGCAGGGCCTCACCGTGACCATTCCCGCGCCCGGAGACAAAATCAGCCTGGGCTCCACGGAGCTCACGGTTCTGGGTCCGGTAAAGGACTATCCGGAGCCCAACAATACCTCCATTGTCCTGAAGGCCCAGTACGGCGACACGGCCTTCCTCTTCACCGGGGACATGGAGGCGGAGGCGGAAGCCGACATGCTGGACCACTGGGGGAGCGCCATGGATTTCCATGCAGACCTGCTGAAAGTGGGCCACCACGGCTCCGACACCTCCAGCAGCGCCGCCTTTCTCAGCGCCGCAGACCCGGACTACGGGGTGATCTCCGTGGGAGAAGGCAATTCCTACGGCCATCCCCAGGCGGAGGTCCTTGACCGTCTGGCACGCATGGACATCCTTTCCTTCCGTACCGACGAGCTGGGCCACATTCTTGCCGCCTCCGACGGCAAAGCCGTCACCGTGACCTGGGAAAACCAGGCCGCCCAGCCGGAGGCTCCGGCGGCAGAGGATACCCTGTACATCGGCAACAAAAATTCCAAAAAGTTCCATCTGCCCAGCTGCGCGAACCTTCCGGCAGAGCAGAACCGGGTGGAATTTTCCTCCTGTCAGGAGGCCCGGGATGCAGGCTTTACGCCCTGCGGGAACTGCATCGGCTAAAGCAGCAGGGGAGGGGCTTATTAAAAAGCCTCGCAGAGTTTGCCGCCCCTGGCGGCAAAGAAAGTCAAAAAAATTTTCCGCCGGGGCGTGTACCTGGCGGAAAATACTTTTCAGACTGCAAGTGTGGAATTTGTCCCCCATGGGGGGACAAATTATGCGCGCAGCAGGCTGCCAAAGTTTGTCGGAAAAGCCCTTCTGGCTTTTCCGACAGTCTCAAAGGAAGCGGCAGATTGCCGCTTCCTTTTTGTGTTTATTCTCCCACGAAGTCCTTCCGCATGAGGGTGAAGATGTCCAGCAGCACGCCCTTTTCCAGGCAGGTGCAGCCGTGTTCGATGCCGTTTTCTTTCAGCAGTGTATCCCCGGCCCGGACCACCTTGGTCTGCTTTGGGGGGCGCTTTTTCGATATGTCTAAGGCAGCACTGCATAATTTGGCAAGTACATTCGGCCAAAGATTTTGTCTCAGCCGTGATGGTCCTCGGTGACGGCGCCGGAGCGGTAGGCCGCCAGGAGCATCATGAGGTCGTCCACTCTGGTCTGCAGGTCCTGGCCTTCGTCGGTCTGCCAAATCCGCATTCTGGTTTCCATTTTCTCAAAGACCACGGACTCGTTATGGATGTCGTCGTTTTTGTGGATGGCGTTCCACTTTCCGGCGAAGGGCTGGTGGGATACCAGCCGGAAATGGCGGGAATTGTAGATGAGGGTATAGCCCGCAATGCCGGAGGTCGCCTGGTAGGCCTTGCTGAAGCCGCCGTCTATGACGATGAGCTTGCCGCCGCCTTTGATGGGGCTTTCGCCCTTCTTGGTCCGCACAGGCACATGGCCGTTGATAATGTGGCAGTGTTCTCCCTCCAGGCCGAATTCCTTCAGGAGCATTTCGCACACCGCCCCATTCTGGCAGTGGGTGTAGTAGGCGTTTTTGGGCTCGGCCCAGGTGGTCTCGTCGGCAATGAACCGCCGCTCGAAGGTGGTCATGCGGTCCCGGCCGTAGATGGGACTGTTTCGCCCGCACCAGAGCCACCAGAGAAAGTCCATGCCGAACTGGCGCTCGGCGCTTCCCCGCTTGTCGTAGTAGGCCTTCCGGGCGGTCTGCTCGGCGTAGTCCAGGAAGGCCTTTCCGGAGCGCTCCTTGCCGCCGATGGAAAATTTCAGCAGGCTGCCGTCCTCCGCCATGGGGATGCACCCGTGGAACAGGAGGTTGCCGTTGTAGACCTTATACAGGCATCCCTTGGAGTAGAGGAAGCGCACATGGCGCTGGAGCTTTTCGGAGTTGCGGAAGGAATCCGTCAGCTGATTGATGACGTGGCTCTCCTCCTCCGTCAGGGCGTAGGGGTCCTGGGGGTCCACCGTGGGGAAGTCCCAGTCCAGAAGGGGATAGGTCCTGCCGTAGAGGGTGATGGTTTTCTTTTCGTAGTCAATTTTATCCAGCAGCAGTCTGTCCGGCATGCCGAATTCCGGCCGCCGCAGGAGCTTCTGCCCTTCCAGCTTGAAGAGGATCATGGTAATGGCCTTGTACATCCGGGCGGAAAGCAGCTTGTCCTTTTCCGTGTACTGCTCCGGGTCGGTGTTGGTGAGCTTCACCTGGAACTGCTCGGTATCGCAGTCCTTGTAGACCTCGTTGGCGAAAATGGACAGGGGCCGCAGGGAAATGCCGTAGCCCGTCTCGATGACGTCCAGATTGTTGTACCGGATGGAATTGCTCAGAACCGTGGCCACCAGGGTCCGGGAGCCGGAGGCAGCGCCCATCCACAGGACATCGTGGTTGCCCCACTGGATATCCACGCTGTGGGCGTTCATAAGGCTGTCCATGACAATGTCCGCCCGGGGGCCCCGGTCAAAGATATCGCCCACAATGTGCAGATGGTCCACAACCAGTGCCTTAATCAGGGCGCACAGGGCGCTGATAATGGCAGGGGACTGGCCTGTCTCGATAATGGTGGAGATGATATTTTCATACTGGTCCCGGCGGGAGCCTCCCTCCTCCGCCAGGTGAATAAGCTCGTCGAGAATCTGCTCGTAGTCCGGCTGCATGAAGCCCCGGACCTTTTTCCGGGTGTGCTTGGTGGAGACGTAGCGGCACAGGTCCACCAGGCGGTGGATGGTCAGGCGGTACCACTCGTCCAGGTCCTCATTTTCGTCGGCGGCCAAAGCCAGTTTGGGCCGGGGATAGTAGATGAGGGTTGCCAGGTCGTTCCGGTCCCGCTGGGTCATGGTGTTGCCAAAGAGCTCCTCCAGCTTTTCCTTCACTTCTCCGGAGCCGGAGTTCAGAATATGCAGGAAGGCCTCGTGCTCTCCGTGGATGTCGGACATAAAATGCTCCGTGGCCTTTGGAAGGTTCAAAATGGCCTTCAGGCGGATGATCTCGGTCCCCGCCGCCTGGACCGTGGGGTACTGGCGGCTGAGAAGCCGCAGATAGTGAAGCTGTTCCTGACTGTAGGTGGTTTTCCCGTCCATAATCTCCCATTCCTTCCCAATGCAGAGGTTGTCTCTATTATATTCCACCCTGCGCCGGGGAACAAGAGGATTTTTGTAAAATATGTGTTTTTTCACTGGGAAAAACCGCCCTTTTTCCGGGCAGGTCTTCTGTAGGGGAGGGATTTATCCCCCCCTGAATGGGAAGTTAGGCACAGCCCATTGAACGGATTAAGGGAGGCATGAATGCCTCCCCTACGGTTTATTATGTTTTTGCCGCCCCTGCACAGGCAGGGGCGGCAAGCAGCCATTTACAGGTCCAGCATATTGAGGTCCTCGTCGGACACGGTCCGCAGATCCTTTTTGTTGAAGGCATCGTAGATGCAGGGCACCACGAAGAGGGTCATGAGGGTGGCGTAGGTCAGGCCGCCGATGCAGACCACCGCCACGGGCTGCATCATGGCGGTGCCGGCGCTTTTCCGGACGGCCATGTCAATAAGGCCCAGGATGGTGGTAATGGTGGTCATGAGGATGGGCCGCATACGGGTGACGCCGGCCTCCACAATGGCCTGCCGCCGGGGCTTTCCCTCCCGGCGCAGGGTGTTCATATAGTCCACCAGCACGATGCCGTTGTTGACAATGACGCCGGTGAGCATGATAAAGCCGATAAGGGAGATGACGCTGACCTCCATGCCGCAGATCAGCAGGGCCAGGAAGCCCCCCGTAAAGGCCAGGGGAATGGTGAACATAACGATAAAGGGGGATTTGAGGCTCTGGAACTGGGCAACCATCACCAGGTACACCAGCAGAATGCCCAGGGCCAGCATGATGCCCAGCTGTTTCATGGAATCCATAATATTCTCGTTCTCACCGGCAAACCGGAAGCTGACGCCTTCCCCCAGGTCGGCGTTTTCCATGGCCTGTCTGGCCTGCTTTGTCAGGATGGTCACGTTGTGGCCCTCCTCCACGGCGGCGGTGACGGTGAGGTAGCGGCGCTGGTTCAGCCGGCGGATGGAGGAGAGGCTGGAGGTCTCCCGGACCAGGGCGAAGGCCCTCAGGGGCACCTGCTTTTCATTGCCCTCCTTGTCCGTCACCGTAAAGACATGGTTTTTGAGGCCCTGGCCGTCCAGCACCGCCCCGTCGGGCTTTTCGATGAT
>DVJG01000166.1 GCA_018710805.1 Candidatus Faecousia faecipullorum | reverse complement strand
GGAACAGGGATTTCATGGCCGCTTCGGCGCTGGTTGGCAGGGGGCTCTCTCCCACGTAGGCAATCTGGTAGTCCGGCGGCTGGTTTGTGGCGGCGGAGTAAATCCAGGAGCCGATGATCAGCGCTATGCCTGCAAAAATCAAAATGGGCCAAATGTGATAGTAGAGCCAGTTGGCGGCAAGCTCCAAGGGCGTGTACTGTCTGTCGGATTCTTCAGGCTTCCAATAACCCATAAGATTCTCCTCAGCGCATATGCTTTTCAGCGGAAAAGCTGTAGGGAAGCATTTCTGCCAGGGTATGGATTTCGTACACGCCGCCGGGTCCTGCCAGATAAATCACGAAGTCATCCCCGCAGAATTCCCGCATGACCTGGCGGCAGACCCCGCAGGGCGGGAAAAAGGATGTAATCTGACCGCCCTTGCCGCCGCAGATGGCTATGGCCCGGAAGGACCGGCGGCCATCGAAGACGGCCTTGAAAATGGCCACCCGCTCGGCGCAGACCGTAGGGGTAAAGGATGCGTTTTCAATGTTGCACCCCTGGTACACGGAGCCATCGGCGCACAAAAGCGCTGCACCTACGCAGAAGCCCGAATAGGGAGCGTAGGCCCTCGCCATGGCCTCTTTCGCCAGCTCAATCAGTGTTTCCACTTTCATACCATCACCTCAGAGAATTTCGGATGCAAAGCTTTTTCCGGGGGTCTCCAGGGAAATCCCCAGAAGCTCCGCAATGGTGGCGGCGATGTCGGCAAAGCTTCCCCGGGTTCCCAGGCTTCCGGGCCGGACCTGCCTGCCGAGAACCAGCAGGGGCACATATTCCCGGGTGTGGTCCGTGGTGGCGGTATAGGCCGGGTCGCAGCCGTGGTCCGCCGTGATCATGAGAAGGTCCTCGTCTCCCAGCTTGGGGAGGAAAGAACCCAGCCAGCCGTCAAACTCCGACAGAGCCTTGGCGTAGCCATCAACGTCCCGGCGGTGGCCGTAGACCATATCAAAGTCCACCAGATTCACAAAGCACAGGCCGTGGAAATCCCGTTCGGCGTAGTCGTCCGTATGGTGAAGGCCGTCCAGATTGCTTTTATTGTAGACGTGCTCTGTGGTGCCGCGGCCTGCGAAGATGTCAAAGATTTTGCCCACGGCCAGACTGTCCAGCCCCGCCTGGGATACGGCGTCCAAAAGGGTTCTGGCAGGAGGTTCCAGAGAGAAGTCGTGGCGATTGGCGGTGCGGTAGAAGCCCTTCTCGGCGGACCCCAGGAAGGGCCGTGCAATGACCCGGCCCACGCCGTACTTGCCCTTTAAGAGCTTTCTGGCGGTTCGGCAGGCGTTGTAGAGCTCCTCCAGCGGAACCTTTTCCTCATGGGCCGCCACCTGGAACACGGAGTCCGCGGAGGTGTAGACAATCCATTTTCCCGTGTCCAGATGGGTTTGGCCATAGTCCCGGATGACGTCGGTGCCGGAGTACGGCAGATTGCAGAGCACGCCTCTTCCGGTGGCTGCCTCGAAATCGTCCAGCAGGTCCTTGGGGAATCCCTTTGGGAAGGTAGGCAGGGGGTCCGGGGACACAATGCCCGCAATCTCCCAATGGCCGATGGTGGTGTCCTTGCCCATGGAGGCCTCGGTGAGTCGGGCATAGGCACCCTTGGGCGCATCCGCTTTGGGAAGACACGTAACCCCGTCAATGTTTCCAAGGCCTGCGGAGATCATATTGGGAATCTCCAGCTTGTCCGAACCTGCACAGGAGCGGAGGGTATTGACGTTCACGTCTCCGAATTTCTCGGCATCGGGCATAGCGCCGATGCCAAAGCTGTCCAGAACAATCAGAAAAATGCGCTTCATAGAATCACCTCAAGAAAATGCGAGTTTTGCGGGATAGGGAAAAACGTGAGACCTTTTATTTGCTTTCCATGGCAGCCGCCACGTCCAGCGCCACCTTCATCATGGTGGTAAATGCGGTCTGGCGCTCCTGCGAGGTGGTCTCCACGCCTGTGAGGACGTGGTCGGAGATGGTGCAGATGCACAGCGCCCGTTTCCCGTATCGGGCAGCGTTCATATAGAGGGCGGCGGCCTCCATTTCCAGGGCCATGACGCCCATTTTCTTGAGAGCGTAGACACTGTCCAGACCCTCAGGGACTCCTGCATGGTCGCCGTAGAAGACGTCGGAGGAGTTGACGTTGCCCACATGATAGGCAGCGCCGTGGGCCTCGGCAGCCTTCACGGCCTCGGTGAGCAGTTCCCAGGAGGCAATGGGGGCAAAGGTGCCGGGCAGGTGGAACTGGGCGGCGAAGTTGGAGTCGGTGCAGGCGCCCTGGGCAATCACCAGGTCATAGAGGTTAATATTCTCCTGAATGGCCCCTGCAGAGCCAACCCGGATGATGTTCTCCACGCCATAGCCGTTAAAAAGCTCGTGGGAGTAGATGCCAATGGCGGGCATGCCCATGCCGGAGGCCATGACAGAGACCTTCACGCCTTTGTACGTGCCCGTGTAGCCCTGGACGCCCCGGACGTTATTGACGAGAACCGGGTTTTCCAGGAAGTTTTCCGCAATAAACTTGGAGCGCAGCGGATCCCCGGGCATGAGTACGGTTTTGCCGAAATCACCGGGTTTGGCAGAAATATGAGGGGTAGGCGTATTCAGCATAATCATTCCTCC
>DVJG01000165.1 GCA_018710805.1 Candidatus Faecousia faecipullorum | reverse complement strand
TTTTATAAATGGTGGTACAAATGGATATATATGATTTAATGAAACAAGTTAATGACGCATTCAATCAAAGATACTGTTTCAGCAGTAAAAGAAAAAATAGTAAGCGGTACGGCTTTACTATTTTAGACAATCCCAGTTTGTCAGTATCTTAAATAGAATATATGTGACAGAAAACATCGTAGAAATACGGTGTTTTCTGTTACCCAAAACCCCACAATTTCATACATAACCACAGGTTAGTACGAATACCTTGTGTGATTTTTTGAAAGGCTTAGAAAGGCAATTTTGCCCGATTTTCGCCCCGAAAAATGACAGAAACAAGGCAGTAAGTATCTTCCCTGTGGTTTTTTTGTTTTCAGGCGGAAAGGAGGATTGATATGCCGAGAATGAGCAAGAAACGGAAACAAGAGTGGGCGTTGTTTCTGAATGAAAGAAATCGCATTACCTACAACGAACTTTGCAGAAAGTGCAGTAATGACTGCAAGCAGAGTTTCCGCTGTATCGTAGTGCTTTGCCCGAAGTATTTATCGAAAAGGAGAACGAAGAACAATGAAGCAGACGGAAAATGAAATGAATGTAAATGTACCTCTTGAAGTTATCAAGGCAAGTGAAATCGAACCGAAAGAAGTGAAATGGCTGTGGTATCCGTATATTCCGTTCGGCAAGGTTACGCTGTTGCAGGGCGATCCGGGCGATGGAAAAAGCAAGTTAATGCTTTCCATTGCCGCCCTACTCTCTAAGGGCGAACCTCTGCCCTTTACTGAAACGGAAGAAACCGAGCCTATGACTATCATCTATCAGACAACGGAAGATGACGCAGACGATACGGTAGTACCCCGATTTAATTCAGCCGGTGGGAATGGAGAAAATCTTATCTTCATCAAGGAAGATGAAAAGTCTTTATCCTTTGGGGATAACCGTATTGCTGAAGCAATCGAAAGGTATCACGCAAAACTTTTAATTCTTGACCCGATGAGTTCCTATATCGGAGAGAACTGTTCAATGAACAATGCCAACGAAACACGAGCAGAGTTTAATCATCTGATTGCGGTTGCGAAGAATACTGGCTGTGCAATCGTGATTATCGCTCATATGAACAAGATGAGAGATACCAATCCACTTTATCGTACCAATGGTTCTATTGATATTGCGGGTGCTGCAAGAAGTATTCTTGCAATCACACGCACACCGAACAAAGAAGCACCAGCGGAAAGATATATGGTGCAAGTGAAATCCAACCTTGCCCCGACAGGCTCTGCAATTCTCTTTGAGGTTGCAGAAAAAGGAGTGGACTTTATCTCTGAAATGGAAATGACAGCAGAAGAAGCGTTCCAATCCCTTGCCCCTAAAATGGGCAGACCGAACGATAAGGAAATCAAGGCAAAAGAATTTCTTTTGGAAATGCTGAAAGACGGAGAAATGCTTTCTTCGGATTGCGAAGAAAGACTTGAAGCCGCAGGGTTCAAGAAATCGACCATCAAAAAGGCAAAGAAGAAAGCAGGAGTTATCTCCAAAAAGAAAGGCTTTCTGTGGTACTGGTCTTTGCCGATGGGCGATATACCGAGAGAATAATGCAGGCTGTCTGATGAGTGGACAGTCTGTTTTTATGATTGAGGTATCATAAGGAGGTCAAGGGGGAACTCCCTTGCCCACGACATCTTTGCAGACGAAGTCTGAAAGTGTCATAGTGGGTTACACACATTCAAAGAATGTTGTGTAATGGCTTCGCCCCTGTCTGGAAAGGAGAGTAAAATGGCAAAAACCAACAAGGCAGATATGAGTTGTGCAAGGGTAAAACAGTACACCGCTTCTGATGTGAGCAAGGCGGAAAGGCACAACGAACGCAAGAATGAAACCTATGAAAATATGAATGTAATTGTGGAACGAATACCCTTTAATGTGCATTTCAAAAAACCGACTGCCCCGACCTATATGGAACAGTTAAAGCAGATGGAAACAGACGGGCAGGTGTCGCTTCGTGGGTTAAGGAAAGACGCAACACTCTTTAATGAGATTGTGATTGATGTGAACACGATGTACTTCGAGCGTAACGGTGGTTATGAATACGCAAAGCAGTTTTATGAAGAAGCCTATCATTTCATCGAAGAAAAATTCGGTGCTGACAATGTTATATCGGCAGTAATGCACGCTGATGAAATCAATGTAGCGGCAACCGAAGAACTTGGAAAAGAGGTTTACCACTATCATCTTCACGCTATGGTTCTGCCTGTGGTGGAGAAAGAAATCTTATGGAGTAAGCGTTGCAAAGACCCCGAACTGCGAGGAACGGTCAAGGCGGTTGTTAATCAGATAAGCCATTCAAAGAAATGGAAATCGGATATTCCGCTGACCGATGAAAAAGGAAATCCATTGCTAAGAAAGAACGGGAAACCGATGTTCCGAGCTTCGTACAGCATACTGCAAGATGAGTTGTTTCACTATATGACGGAACAAGGGTTCAAAGGCTTTCAGCGTGGCGAATACGGAAGTACGGCAGAGCATTTGACTTCCCTGCAATATCAAATCAAACAGGATAAAGAGCGATTGGAGAAGTTGCAGAAGCGTATTCAAAAGGAACAGGTTAAGTATGAGCCTGCCCGTCATATTTCCAAAACCTTAAACGAGATTGACAGTATGGGGCAGAAAACAATCACAGGTAAAATGGCAATCTCCAAAGAGGATTATTCTGAGCTGACTTCCCTTGCCAAAGAGGGCATTACCAGTCGTGCGGAAATCAATAAATTGGAGCAGAGTGCAAATTATTACCGACAGAAATATTTTGACAGTGCAAATGCACTGGAAAGAATGAAAACCAAATACAACGAACTGAAAGAAAAGTGCAGACCTTTTCTTGAAGCGTTGGAGCATTTCCCCGAAGTTGCTAAACTTTTTACCGAAAAAGTGAAGCAACTTTTTTCTTTTAAGGAAGCACAGGAACGAGCCGAAAAAGAAGCAAGGGAAAAAGAAAGACAGGAGCGTATCAAGGCACGAAGAAACAAGCGTGGTATGGAAAGATAACCATTTCCATTGTACTTGCAACTTAATGACTTCTTGATATGTTCAGATGAAACAGGCTGTATTTGTGGGGTGTTCTAAACGGAATGCCCCACAGTCAATTTATGAAAAGGAGAAACGGACGATATGAAAGAAAACACTTTATCTTATACAACACGAATAGGTAAAACCACTTTTATTGTAAATGTGAAGCAATCGGAAAGTGCGAAGAAGCCTTTGAATACGGTGTTTCAAGAAATATGCAGACACGAGATGTTGGGAGATTTTTCAGCGGATAAATATTTGAATTTAGAAAACTTACAAAAATCATCTTGACAAACTCGTTCCCGAGGGCACCGGCTACCGGGCAAGAACCCGGTTTGCCAAGTTCTTCAACCTTCCGGAGCTGATGTCCATGTTTAAGGAAGTTGCCGATATCAAGACCTCTGACCAGCTACATCTGCCGGTTCCCGACGCCAAGTTTGAAACCGTGGTAGTCCAGCCGTCCCAGGTACAACAGGAAATGGTTTCCGCCCTGTCTGACCGAGCCGCCAAGGTACACAGCGGCATTGTGGACCCCTCTGAGGACAATATGCTGCGCATCACCTCGGATGGTCGAAAAATCGGTCTGGATCAGCGGCTGATGAATCCCATGCTCCCGGATGATCCGGGCAGCAAGGTCAATGCCTGCGTGGAAAAGGTTCTGGCCATCTGGAAAGACGGGCAGGCAGACAGGCTCACCCAGATGATCTTCTGTGATATGTCTACCCCAAAGGGAGACGGCTCCTTCAATGTCTACGACGATATTCGCAGCAAGCTCATTTCCCAGGGAGTGCCGGAAAAGGAAATCGCCTTTATCCACACTGCCAATACTGACGCCAAGAAGAAGGAACTGTTTGCCAAGGTTCGCTCCGGCCAGGTACGAATTCTCATGGGCAGCACCCAGAAAATGGGAGCCGGAACCAACTGCCAGGATCGCCTGGTGGCTCTGCACCACCTGGATGTGGGCTGGCGTCCGTCGGATATGACCCAGCGCAATGGCCGGATCATCCGCCAGGGCAACCGGAACAAAGAGGTGCAAATCTACCAGTATGTGACAGAGGGCACCTTTGATGCCTACCTCTGGCAGACGCTGGAAAACAAGCAGAAGTTTATTTCCCAGATCATGACCTCCAAGTCCCCGGTTCGTGCCTGTGAGGATGTGGACGAGCAGGCACTGTCCTACGCAGAAGTAAAAGCCCTGTGTGCTGGTAACCCCCTAATCAAGGAGAAGATGGACTTGGACATCGAAGTGTCCCGGCTGAAGGTACTGAAAGCCGACCATCAGAGCAAGCAGTATCGGCTGGAAGATCAGATCCTGAAGGAATTCCCAGCCCAGATCGAGCAGTGCAAGAGCGTGATCCAGCGCCTGGAGACTGATATTCAGACCGTCCAGGCCCATCCGCTGCCCAAGGAGGGATTTGTGGGCATCCAGGTAGGCAGCCGGGTGTTTGACGACAAGCAGCTTGCCGGTACTGCCATTCTGGCAGCCTGCAAAGCCTGTAAGACCATGGAAGCCATTCACATCGGCAGTTACCGTGGCTTTGAAATGGAGCTGTCCTACAGCCTCATCCAGAACGCTTTCGAGATGTCCCTGAAAGGGGCCATCAGTCACCGGCTCTCCCTGGGCACCGATGCCCGGGGCAACCTGACCCGGATGGACAATGCTCTGGCATCCATTCCTGACCGACTGACGCACACCAAAGAACAGCTGTCCAATGTGGAATATCAGATGGAAGCAGCCAGGGTGGAGCTGGAGAAGCCCTTCCCCCAGGCGGAGGAATTGGCGCAGAAAAGCGCCCGGCTGGCAGAGTTGGATGCTCAGCTGAATATGGCAGATTCCAGTACCGTTTCCCAAGAGCAGGAGAAGCCCAAAACTCTGGACGAAATCATTACCCAAGCCACAGCGGCAGCAGCCCAGGAAAATGCCCAGCGCCGCCAAAACCCCCAGGTAAGAAAAGAACCGGAACGATAAGACAAAGGTGCGTGTCAGAGCCGACACGCACCTTTTTAGGAACACGAAGGGAGGATACACCACATGTGGGCAGAAATCAAAAGGCTGAAACCAATCGAACGGCAGCCTGATGGCAATTTGCCCAGGCTCACACCGCAGCAGGCCATTATCATTCGGAAGGCTGTCAGACAGTGCTGTAACTATGCCGAGGGAGAGTGCCTTTTGCTGGATGACGGAGAAGGACAAGTTTGCCCTCAGGCTATCAGCTCCACTTTGAATTGCCGGTATTTCCGCAATGCAGTCTTACCAGCCAATCCAAAACTGGAAAAAGAGATTTTCGGGATTCGGGCGAACCGGCGCTGTAAGATCTGCGGCTCCTATTTCATCGGCGGTTCGGGCAATGCCAAATACTGTGCCCGTTGTGCAGCAGCGGTGCATCGAAAGCAGAAGGCCGCCTGCGCTCGGAAACAGAGGTCGGGTGTAGACAAATAGCCCCCCAAAAACCGTTGCGCTGCAACCACTTTTTTCATCAGAACAAGGGGGGCTGTATGTTTTTATGTCCAACCCCAAAAATGCCGTTTAACTTGTCTACATATCCACAGGAGGTTTCAATGAAAAACACAAATTTATTCGACCTGATGAACCAGGTCACACCGGACGAGGAAGGTTTCCTCAGTGCTGAGCAGGAACCAGACTGTGAACTGCGGGTTTACTCTGCCGCCGGGGAGGTGACTGACGATGGCACTTCCCAATAAGCTCCGGGAGCGGCTGGCTCAGCAATTTATCGACTCCCTGAAAGAAGGGCGGCTGCCCTGGAAAGCCTGCTGGCAGAAAAATCTCCCCGAGAATGGTATTACAGGAAAAGCGTACAGAGGAGCCAATTCATTCTTGTTGTCCCTGATTGCGGAGCTGGAAGGGTATTCAGATTCCCGGTGGTGTACCTTCCGGCAGGCCAGTGAGAAAGGCTGGCACATTCAGAAAGGGGCTAAAGGGGTTCCGGTGGAATACTGGGCCTACTATGACAGCTTCCAGAAAAAGCTGCTGCCCTGGTCAGAAGCCAAATCCCTTCTGGCAGATTCCCTCTATGCCGAGCATTACCTTCAGCTGCGCAGCCGGACCTATACCGTATTCAACGCCCACCAGATTGAGGGAATTCCGGAGCTTCCCATTGCCCCATCCACCAACATCGACTCCATCCGGAAACAGCGGGACACCCTGCTGAAGAACATGGACTTAAAGTACCGGGAGGAAGGCAGCCGGGCCTACTACTCCCCTTCCAAGGATATGGTTGCTCTGCCTCCGGAGAGCAGCTTCTTTGATGTGTACAGCTACACCTGCACCTTCCTCCACGAATGCGGTCATGCTACCGGGCATCCCACCCGGCTCAACCGGGACTTGTCCGGAGGATTTGGATCGGACAGTTATGCCAAGGAAGAACTTCGGGCGGAGATTGCCAGCGCCTTTACGGCACAGGCAATCGGCCTACAGCTGACGGATCAGCAGCTGCAAACCCACATGGAGCTGCACAAGGCATACATCCAGTCCTGGTCGGAAGATCTGGAAAACGCACCGGAGGAACTGTTCCGCGCAATCAAGGATGCAGAAAAGATCAGCGATTACCTGATTGAAAAGGGCGAGTTTGAGATTCCCAAAGTTCAGGAGCTGGCGCAGTCCGCCGAGACTCCGCAGCCCGGAGAAAACAAACCTGCCAAATCTTTGGATGAGATTGTAGCAGAAGCTGTGGAGCAGGCCAGCCAGCCCCGGAAGGAAGTCCGCAAGCGCCGTTCTTCGGAACGGGAACGATAGAATATACATTATGTAAATCAATAGGAGGTAAAATCAATGGCTTTCTGGAACACCAAACCCAAGTCTCAGTTGCCAGACTGGGACTTGGCAAAGAAAATCACCAAAGCGGAAGCCCAGAATTCGGCGCTGCCTCTGGGCTGGTACATCTACAAAGATGAATCCACCTGGTATGGGCTGCGGCCCAACGAAGCCCTGACCGGGCTGGAGCAAAGTTACCAGAAAAGCAACCCCAAAGACCTGGAAGAATGGCTTGGCAGGCCCGTTCCCGAGGAAGCCCCACAGCCGAAGAGTACCAGTCTGGAAGAGATCGTAGCCCAGGCCACCCAAGCTTGGGATGAGGAGCGGCAGCCTCCTGCGGAACAGCCTGCCCGGGAAACTGATCAATCCAAGGCACCCCACCGCACGCGAGGGAATGGGGTTCTGGTTCGTTTTACAGACAGTGAACTGTTACAGCTTCGCAAGCGGGTTCGTCAGTCCGGCAAAAATCAAAGCACCTTTATCCGGGAAGCCGCCCTTACCGGCAAGATTGTCCAAGAGGATGGCAATCCAAAAAACACTTCGGACAGTGAGGCACTTCATGCTCTGTATGCAGAGATGGGCAGGATCGGCGGTATGCTGAAAATGATTATAAAACCCAACGAGGGCCTGCGGGAATTTTACCCCCAGGAATTTCTGGAAGTTGTCAAGGCCATCCGCTATCTGGAGCGTTCTTCCAAGCGGCTGAAAACATTGGAGGCAAAACTCAATGGCGATCATCAAGCATCGAACCAGTAAAAACGCCCGATATACGGATGTGCTGGAATACTACAGCTATAAGCACCAAGAGGATTCCCGAACCGGCCACTACGAACCTATCCTGGATGAATATGGACTGCTGCAGGAGCGGGAGAACTATGCGGTTATCTACCTTTCCGCCCAGGGAAATGAGGATGACCCGCAGCTGTGGGCCCTTGCCTGTAGCCGCACCAACCAGGCATTTCACAAGAACCAGAGCCGCAAAGACCGGAAAAGCCATGAGTACATCATTTCCCATCCCGAGGAAGACCGCCCCCGAATGACCATGGAAGATCTTCTGAACGAGGGAAAGGCATTTGTCCGGGAGAACCTGCAAGGATATGATGCCTTGATTGCGGTTCACCGGGATACGGACAATGATCACATTCATATCAGCATCAACAGCGTCCGAGCAGAGAGTCGGGAGGAACAACCCTGGATGATGAAAAGAGAAGATGGCACTCCCCTGCCCTGTGAAATGTGCGCTGGAGGGAAGCACCAGGATAGTCTGGGATTTCGGAAGCATTACAATGACTGGCTTCTGAGCTACACCCGCCACCATGGCCTTACAGAAAAGGACAACAACACAATTGCACAGCATCATCGGACGGAAAAGCTAAGCAAGAAGAACCAACAGCTGAAAGATGCACTGCTTTCCTCCGCTGCCAAGAGCGGCTCTCTGAATGAATTGAAAACCATACTTCTGCGAGAGCATAAAATTCGACTTGTCATCCGTGGAAAGACAATATCCTTGTTCCCACCCGGTGCAAAAAAGCCCGTCCGGTTTCGGACACTGAATGTTTCCCCGGAAGAACTGTACCGGCTGATGGGCGGTGAAAAAGCCGTATCAGCCCAGGACGCCGCCATCCTGGGTGCAGATGATGGACAAGCAGCTGCACAGAAAAAGTACATCCAGTGGCTCCGGGAGCGGCGGCTGAAAAATACGGAAAAGGCAGAAGAAACAATCTCCCAGGCAGAGCATCTGATCCGGGCTCAGCTGGAAGATTGGTACAACAAAAAAGACTTTTCGGACTTGCGCTTTCTGATCCGCCAGACCACCTATCTGGAGCGGGATTTGACCCTGGAAGCAGAAAAGCTGGATGCCCTGTGGGAGCGGTGGCAGAATTATCTGGACCCTGTGCTATCCGAAGAAGAGCGGAAGCGCCATGGGAATTATCTGCGCTGGTGCGGTTGTAACCCGGATTCCCATCTGGAGTATGACTGCATTCAGCGGGAACGGGAGACCATTGCCGTAGAGAAAGAACACACCTGCGCCATCCGGGAAGCGCTGATCCAGACTGCAAAAACCTGGGATGGGGTCAACGATTTGTCCCGTTTGGAGCGGGAACTGACCTGGAATTCCAACCGGGAAACCCAGCTAAAAAAGCAGTTGGAGAGTATCCGGGAGAGCCGGAAAAAACTGAGCCGGATCGCTTACAACTGCCAGAAGGCAGCAGATCGCCGAATCTACAACAAGGAATATCTTACCAAGGCAGAACATTTCCGTGCCCTCTGGTATGAGAAGCTTCAGGCAGAACAGACCATAAAGCAAAAGCTGAAAGAGGTGCGTCGACAGCAGCACGATGCCGAAAATGCAGCTCGTACAGCACCTGGAAAAAGGCAGGAGTGTGGCCGATAAGGCATGTTCCGTTCTGGTCGGAGACCCAGGGCTTGGGGGCACTGCCCCCAGCCTGCGGCGCACAAGTTTGCTATCTTTGATATCCAACGGATATATGGATAGGGAACTTGTCCCCGTCTATCTCAGCATTTCCCCTGTCTCAAAATGATTGTCTGTACCGCCACCAGTCCCACTCATTTTCACCCCTGACATGGATATCCCCAGGGCATTGGATGCACTGATATAGTCCCCTTAGAGTAGACACTCGAAAAAGCAAAAGTTTTCGAGACTAGACTAGGGGGGCTATTTCTATGTCCAAACGGGCTTATCGGACGTACAGCGCAGAGCTAAAGCAAAAAGTTGTAGAAGAATATTTGTCAGGAAGAGGGAGTTTACGATACCTGGCAAAGCTGCACCAGATAGGTGATAAAAAAAGCATCAGAGAATGGATCATGTGCTATAATGGTCATAAAGAGTTTAAACAGTGCAGGACTGGGAAAGGGGCACTCTATATGACCAAAGGGAAGAAAACGACTCAGCAGGAACGGGCAAAGATCGTGGCATTCTGCCTGGAACATGGTAAGGACTATTTGCTGACGGTGGAGCAGTACGGAGTATCCTATCAGCAGATCTATTCCTGGGTACGCAAGTATGAGGAAAAAGGCATTGACGGTCTGGCAGACGGCAGAGGGCGCACGAAGCCGGAGAGTGAAATGACCGACACGGAGAAACTGCAGGCTCAGGTACGAATATTGAAAGCCCAGCTCCGGGACAGGGAAATGGAGATTAAACTGTTAAAAAAAGTCAGGGAATTGGAAGGAGGTGTTTGGTGGGAGAAGTAAGACAAGAGCCTTCCTACCTTGCGATCCAGTACCTGCATGACACCGAGCAGTATCCTGTCTTGAAACTGTGTGCCGCTCTGCACATTCCGAGATGTTCCTATTACAAGTGGAGAAAAAGAGAGAAAAATAAGAATGAATCGCTGAATGAGCAGGTTATTGAGTGGATCAAAGCTCTTTACATAGAGCAAAATGGTATTTTGGGTTACCGGCAGATGACCATTGCCATTAACCGGAATTACCACACTCATTTTAACAGAAAACGGATCCACAGACTGATGCGGGCATTGCAGTTGCGATCCGTGTGCCGCAAAAAGCGCAGCAGCTATACCCCTTCCACACCGGAAGTCA
>DVJG01000164.1 GCA_018710805.1 Candidatus Faecousia faecipullorum | reverse complement strand
TGCTGGCCCGGCTCGGCACCATTGGCAAAACAAGGGTCAATAAAGTCTATGAAATTTAGTTCTCGTCTTTGATACAAAGGGACGAATCACAAGTTGCAGCATGACCGAGGGGTCATTTTTTTCATATGGGGGGCCTCTTCCGTGCGGGAGGGGTCATTTTTATTTATTGTGGTAAGATTGTCTTTCATCGCTGACAAAATTGCTTTGTAGACTCTTTTTACCGTTAATATACAGCAGGAAAAATCAAACAGTGGTATAATAAATAAAGAAGACAATATCTGCATTTCAAGAGGAGTATTTGATATGAGCAGAAAGCTGGTTGCGTATTTTTCTGCGAGCGGCATCACGGCCAAGGTTGCCGAAAACCTTGCTGATGCCATCGGGGCTGATCTATTTGAGATAGTCCCTGCTGTTCGATATACCCATACCGATCTCGACTGGCGCAATGAAAACTCTCGTAGCTCCATCGAGATGAAGAATCCTGCATCCCGTCCCGCCGTGAAAACTGTCTGCGACAATATGGCTGTATACGACGTCATTTTTGTTGGTTTCCCGATCTGGTGGTATATTGCACCTACCATCATCAATACCTTTCTCGAGCAGTATGACCTTGCTGGGAAAACCATTATTCCCTTCGCCACATCAGGTGGCAGCGGCATGGGAAAGACAACCGAAGCACTGAAGCCCAGCTGCCCGGCTTCCAACCTGCTTGAGGGGCGGATATTCAAGGGCAATGTCAGCAAAGCTGAATTGGCTGAATGGGCAGATCAGTTCTGAGCGAAATCGGGCACACTGGAGGAAACAAAATGAGCAAGAAAATGCGCATGATCTCAGCAGCTTTGGCTGGCGCTTTGATGCTATCCATGCTGACCGGCTGTAGCAGTGATAACACAGCAACACCGTCGGCAACACAAACGCCAGTTCCGACAGCCATGCCCACCGTCGTTCCTGAAGATGCGGCAGCCATCTCAGCGAATGTAGATCAGGATGTAGTTGGCAAATGACCCTAATTGTGATACAAATGAACCCCCTTTGGGCGTCAGGGGGTTCACTTTGCGCCAAGGGGGTTCACCGATTCCTGAGGCCGGTGTTCTCCGAGCCGCGCACTTCCTCGTGATAAAAGTAATCCACGATGACCGGATGCCCCGGCTCTGCCCGGCCGTAGGGGAGTTCGTTGTCCACAAAGGGACAATCATATTCTCTCGCAAGGCGCTCTGCCCGCTCCTCCAACTCCCGGAAATAGCCCCTGTCTCTTCTGGTATAGATGGCGTTGTACAGCGGCTTGAGGTCAGGGTATTTCTCCTGAATATAGGCCAGGATGTCTTTTTTGAAACCGCCCCGCAAATTCAGATTTTCCAGCCACACCAGGTCGCACTGGTCTTTCACCCGGTGGAAGATGGCCTCGAAATCCGTGATACCGGGGAAAACCGGAGCGATAAAGCACACGGTGCGGATGCCTGCATCATAGACCTGCTTCATGGCGTCCAACCGCCGCTGGATGCTGACGGCATTGTCCATGTCATTTTTGAAACCCTCATCCAGCGTGTTAATCGACCAGGAAACAGTGACTTTTCCCATCTCTTTCAGCAAGTCGATGTCCCGCACCACCAAGTCGGATTTGGTACAGATCAGAATCTCCGCGCCGCTGCCTTTCAGCTGCTCCAACAGCCTGCGGGTATTGCCGAACTGCTCCTCCTGAGGCAGGTATCCGTCTGTCACCGAGCCGATGACTACACGCTGCCCGGCATACTTCCGGGGATTTTTAATGGCAGGCCAGTGTTTCACATCCAGAAAGGTGCCCCATGGTTCGGTATGCCCGGTAAATCGCTTCATAAACGAGGCGTAGCAGTACTTACAGCCGTGGGTGCAGCCTACATAGGGGTTCACCGAATAGCCGCCCACTGGAAGGGTGGATTTGGTCATGATGTTTTTCGTTTCCACATCCCGGATCAGGACACCGCTTTCCACTATTTCCGCCATGCTTTCTGTTCCTCCAATACCCGGCAGAAGGCCGGGGGCAGCTCTTGTGTCATGCTTTCCTCGCCAATGATAGGAAGCAGATCTTCCTTCATGAACACAGGAGTACCAAGTGCGTGAGCCTGATGAGTCAAATTCCACACCCACTCCGGTTTGGAGACGGCCTTGCCCTTCCTGCGTCCAGTCTCAGTACCAATGACGATCCATTCGATGCCAGTGAGGTCTACTGTACCGATGTTGTCAAACATGGGTTCAAAGGTCACATGGTAATGCCCGCCGCGGATGTGCTCCCGTAAAGTCTGGATGCGGCCTTTCTCCCTGCTGGAAGTCACAGTCACGCCGAACCAGGCATTGTCTAATGGGGTGGAAAAGACGATGTCCTCCGGCCGCTTGGTCAAGAACAGATACTGGTGCTGTGGATTTTCAGCCATTTTGGAAAATACCTGATCTCGCCACTCTGTCTGCCAGTGGGCAAAATCGCTCATGCCGGTGAGCAGGAAATTTTGAGGACGCTTCTTCTCCATCAGCCGCAGCTTACCTGGGAAGAACTCCGGCTTTTCAAAGTCGTCGATCATGTGGAACCGGCGGACATTGTTTCTGGCGTAGCAGTAGCTGCAGCCAATGGGACAGCCGATCACCAGATTCATATTCTGAATACAGTCCTTGATGCAGATGGCCACCGCTGACGCCTCCTTCCTGCTTTAAGATTCAACCTTCTGCCGCAGATGCGACCTTTCCAAAGCCGTTCCAAGCATACAGACCTTTCTTGTCCTCATCGCCCAGGAACTTGTCCACCTGGCAGATGTGCAGGATGTGGTCGCCCACCTCCACGGACTGCTGCAGGGTCGCCGCCATAGCCAGCCGGGTGTCCGCTGGAATCTGAATGTCGCTGCCGTCCACCGACTTCATTTCGATGTGATTTTCGGCCACCTTGTTTAACTTGGCGCCGGTGGAGGTGCCGCAGGCCATCACTGCGCCAGCCAGACTTTCACCGGGGACCGTGACGATGACTTTTCCAGTCTCCCGCACACGCTTGCCGGTGTGGGACTGCTTTCCGGCGGCGAATCCCACCATCGGCGGGTTGAAAGAGAGATAGGAGACAAAGCAGATGGGGGCCAGGTTGGTGGTGCCATCTTCATTCAAAGAACAGATCAAAGTCAGCGGATTGGGGGAAGAATAGACAGTGGCCTCCATAATGTTCAGTTCTCTCATCGTGTTTCATCCTTTCAGAGTGATTTGGAGATTGACATATCCAGCTTCTGCTGGTACAATTATTATACTTGATTGTCATAATAAATCAAGTACGCAAATTGTTTGTACCTGGTATCAAAAACAATACCTGTCTAAAGTGGGGAATCAACAATGACTTACGAGGAATTCAAAGAAAAGGTAAGCGACGTCATTCTTACGGAGAGTGGCAATTGCCCTGTTATGCCGGTGGTGCAGATGCTGCAGGGTAAGTGGAAGCTCCAGATCCTCTATGAGCTGTGCATCAAGTCTCCCATGCGGTTTGGCGAACTCAAAAAGCTGCTCAAGCCCATCACCAATACGGCGCTAACCAATGCGCTCAAAGAATTGGAAAAGGATGAACTGGTGCAGCGCATTCAATATAATGAGATGCCGCTGCGGGTGGAGTATTCCCTCACAGAGAAAGGGCAGGACTTATTGCCAGTGTTTTATGCTATTTCACAGTGGGGGATGAAATACATTCCATAATAGTAAAGGGGACGGAAACCTTCCGCCCCCTTTTTTAATAAAATTGATTCTTATTCAAGCATCTCATGCCCCGTCTGGAATTTGAATGTAAGCCGCCCATCCCGGTGGACGGTGACAATGTCGATGACCGTGAGCCAAAGCCGGTCATCAAACTCCGTGAGGGACTCTCCGTACTCCGCCAGTTCGAACATAAAGCCGCCGATGTCCTCGGCCTTGGCTTCCCGCTGGGCCTTTTCCGCCTGGAGCTTCTCCAACTTGGCCTTGGCGGTCTCATACCGGGCCACCAGGGCGTTGTACTTCTCTAAGTAGGTATCCTGGCTCTGAGCGGTGGTGGAGTTCTCCTCGATGCACCGCTTGGTAAGCTCGGCTACCACCTCCATTTCGGATAGGAGCGCCGCAATCTCGCTGTCCAGGGAGCCGGTGTCGGTAAGCGCTGCTTGCATGGTACGGCATTCGTCCAACAGCCGCTCTTTGTCCGCAACCAGCATATTGAAGGCATCCAGGAACCGGGCCTTGATCTCCTCCTCGGTCAGGTGCGGGGTCTGACACTTTTCCTCGCCGGTGAACTTGCTGTTGCACCGCCAGATAGTGCGCCGGTATTTGTCGGTGGAATGCCAGACCTTGGAGCCGAAGTAACCGCCGCAGTCCCCGCAGACCAGCCGGGAGGAAAAGATGCTGTTGCCGCTGTAACTGCGTCCGATGGCTTTCCGGCGCTCCAGCTCTCGCTGCACCAGCTTCCATTCGGCGGGATCGATGATGGCCGGGTGGCTGTTCTCCACATAATACTGCGGCACCTCGCCCTCGTTTTTCTTCTGTT
>DVJG01000163.1 GCA_018710805.1 Candidatus Faecousia faecipullorum | reverse complement strand
GAGTGCAGATACACTGACAGCAGCTGCAAAGCAGTTTCCCGATTTTGCGGAGTGCAGGCGTTTAACCGTGCAATCAATTCATCCTGCTGTGCCGTGAGAGGCGTATTCTCTTCCGTCAAAACCTCATCCGGGGTAATATGCAGGGCATTGCAGATACGAAGAATGGTTTCGATCCGCATATTCACCGTGCCTCGCTCGATATCGGCATATGTTCTGTCCGATAACTTGGCTGCTTCTGCCACCTCTGCCTGTGTCAGTCCCATGCGTTTGCGAATGGCCAGCAGTTTATTTCCTATGGCAGCTAAATTCGATACGAGCATATTTCTTCCCCCTGATTCCTTATTATAGGAATTATACTTCCAAATATCCTTGACAAATAGGAACTAATATAGTAGAGTTATGGGAAGAATAGTTCCTATAAATAAGAAAACGAGACCCTGTAAAGCCATCCGGTATGACCGGTGGAAATAAAATGGAAGAAGGAAAGAAAAATGGAGACAATGAAAAACTGTAAAGCCTGCGGTGCGGAAATTGCAAAAAGTGCGAAGGCGTGCCCCAAATGCGGTGCAAAACAAAAGAAACATAGATTTTTATGGATTGTTCTGGCAGTGGTTGTGCTTTTGGGAATCCTTGGCGCAATCGGGGGAGGAGACAGTAAGCCGACCCTTGTGGCGTCCAATCAAAATACGGCTGCATCCCAAGAGACAGCTGCAGAGCCGACAAAAGACAGCTTTGGCGTTGGCGATACCGTTGCGCTGGACGGGGTTTCCGTGACCCTGAAATCCGTTTCCGAAAGCCAGGGCGCAAACTTTGTGAAACCCGAGAGCGGAAAAGTTTTTGTCCTCTGTGAATTTGAGATTGAAAACAATTCCGGCAGTGACATTGCTGTGAGCTCGATTATGAGCTTTGAAGCTTACATTGACGACTATTCCACCAATATGGATGTGTCTGCGATTATGGCGTCGGGCGTGGGACAGCTGGATGGAACGGTTGCCGCCGGAAAGAAAATGCACGGTGTCATTGGCTACTCTGCGGCGGTAGATTGGAAAGACCTGGAAATCAAGTTTACGCCGAATTTCTGGGCAGGGAAGGATATTACATTTTCCTATTCCAAGTAAATCATCCTATGGTCGAAAAAGCCGGGCAGAAAAATGCCCGGCTTTTTCGCGCTGAGATATGGAATAAATTCTCCTTTTCATGGAAAAAATACCAAAAGAAAGGGGACGACACCATGGATTTTATTCAAAGCAAAACCAGAATCAACCTAGCCCGTTCCTTCGCCGGGGAATCCCAGGCCAGGAACCGCTATACGGTCTATGCAAAAATCGCCCGAAAGGAGGGCTATGAATGGCTGGCCCGAGTCTTTGAGGAGACAGCCGCCAACGAGGCCGTCCACGCAGAGGAATTCCTGGAAATGATGGAAAAGCTTGGCGGACTGGGGGAGAATATCGAATTTTCCGCAGGGTATCCCTTCCAGCTGGGCACCACGCTCCAAAATCTCTCCTACGCCGCCAAAGGCGAGCAGGAGGAACACGATACCGTGTATCCCGCTTTTGCCGAGTGTGCCCGCCGGGAAGGATTTAAAGAGGCGGCGCTTCTCTTTATGCAGATCACCCGGGTGGAGGGGACCCATCATTTGCAGTTTGCCTCTCTGGAACAGCAGCTGCAAAGCGGCCACCTTGTGGAAAAGGAAAGTCCCATCCGCTGGCGCTGCCTGAACTGCGGCTATACCTACGAGGGCATCCGGGCCTGTGACCCGTGTCCCATCTGCGGAAAGTCCGCAGGCTGGCAGGAGGGCGAACTGGAAAGAAAACCCATGATGAAATAAGAGATGTCCTCCGGTTCCGGAGGACATTTTCTAAAACTTGAGAACTTTCTGTTTACAGACAGGCCATTCATGTGATATGATATCCAAAGATTGTAAAATTCACGAGGTATCGCACATGAACTATATCGTATTGGATATGGAGTGGAATCAGCCATGGCCCGGCTCGCCTTCCAGCAAGAAAGTCCTGCCCGTGGCCATGCGGGGGGAAATCATCCAGATTGGCGCCGTCCGGGTTACGGAAGACCAGCAGGTGGCGGACGAATTCCAGATTATGATTAAGCCAAAATTCTTCCGGCACCTGAACCGCCGGGTCAGTAAGCTTACGGGCATCAAAGAGGCCAGACTTCGGGAAGAGGGCGTGACATTCCCTGAGGCAATGGAGCAGTTTCGCTCCTGGTGCGGGGAGGATATCGTTTTTCTGACCTGGGGCTTTGACGATATTGGGATTCTCCGGGAAAATCTGCAGATTTACAACCTGGACACGTCCTTCACTGACCGCTGGTACAATGCCCAGATGATGTTCAATGCCCAGACC
Source organism: Candidatus Faecousia faecipullorum (assembly GCA_018710805.1). Classification (GTDB taxonomy): domain Bacteria; phylum Bacillota; class Clostridia; order Oscillospirales; family Oscillospiraceae; genus Faecousia; species Faecousia faecipullorum. The sequence goes on along the minus strand of DVJG01000163.1, from coordinate 5,052 downwards.
GACGGCTCCAACTCCCAGAAGGCCCTGAAAACCGCCATGGAGGCCTTTGGCATCGAGGCCAGCCGCCCTGCCCATGATGCCCTTGGCGACGCCTATCACACTGCCTTGATCTGTGCCCGGCTGGATTTGAAACGCGGTGCCGACGAGTATGACCAGGCCCTGAAAAGCCACGAAAACGGCTTCCACGGAGCCGAGCTTCCCGGATGCATTGCCAGACAGGTGTTCTACGATTACCCCGATAAGCACGCAGCCCTGGCCGCCATGTCCGGGGAAGAAAACCTGTGTCCCATTTGCGGAAATCGGATGCTGAGTTCCCGATGGTTTGCCCAGCCGGGGCATCGGTACATGGACCTGGCTACCTGCCCGGAGCACGGAAAGTTTTTGATTCGGGTACGCCTTTCTCAGCAGGAAGGCGGTCCGGTTCGGGTCAGCCGTCTGACCTATGAGGCGACCTCCGAGGCTGCCGAAGCCTATGCACGGCGGGTAGAAAAGGCCGATCCCCAGGACGCCTCCCGTCCCCGCCGTCGCCGTCGCCGCCGCACGGGTCCAAAACCAGACGCAAACCAAAATCCGGAAGCCTGAGCTTCCGGATTTTCTGAAAGGGAACATATGCAGTATGTGATGTTGAATACAGGCGCAAAAATACCCATGGTGGGGTTTGGTACCTGGCAGCTTCGGGGCGAAGCGGGTAAAAACACCATTTTGACCGCGCTGGAAGTTGGCTGCCGCCTGCTGGACACGGCGCAGATGTACGAAAATGAGCGCATTGTAGGGCAGGCCATCGGAGAAAGCGGCTTGCCGCGCCGGGAGATTTTCGTGACCACCAAGCTCCACGAGCCAAACGCCTCTTATGAAAAGGCAAAAGCAGGCATTGCCCAGTCCCTGGAAACGCTGAAGCTGGACTATGTAGACCTGCTTCTCATTCATGAGCCCTACGACGCTGCCTTGGAAATGTACGAAGCCTGCAAGGAGGCCTTGGAAAACGGCACAGCCAGAGCCATCGGCATCTCCAACTTCAGCGCCCAGGAATATGAGGAGTTTCTCAAAAATTGCGGGATTGTTCCGGTGGTGAACCAGGTGGAAAGCCATGTCTATCACCCCCGGCGGGAACTGAAAGAAATCCTGAATGCACACGGTACGGTGATGCAGGGCTGGGCCCCCTTCATCCAGGGCCGCCGCTCCATTTTTGAAGACCCGGTGTTGAACGCAGTCGCTCACCGCCACGGAAAGACCGCTGCACAGATTGCCCTTAAATACCTGGTGCAGTGCGGAATCCCTGTGATTCCCAAATCCGCCTCCAGGGAACGCATGATGGAAAACTTGCATATTTTTGATTTTATACTGGATGACCAAGAATTGATGGAAATTGCAGCGCTTGACCAAAAAACCTCCCTTTTTGGATGGTAAACCGGGCAATGGGAACCCCCATTGCCCGGTTCTGTTATTTTTTTGCTGCCTCTGCCGCTTGACGGAGGGAGATGCCCTTATCCCGTGCAATCCGGGCCAGATCTTCAAATTCCGCTTTTTCCCGCTGAACCCCGAAGCCTGAGACGGTTTTAACCCGAACGGGGCCGTATTCCGTGTCTCGGGTTTCCATGGTGCGCGCCAAAGTCCGGCGGCTCCAAGGCCGCTCCCGGACCCCTAGGGTGGTGGTGTACAGGAAGAGAAGCTTCACCATGGCGTCGCGCTGCTGCTCCTGGCACAGACAGGTCAGCAGTACCCCGGGGCGGTTTTTCTTCATGCCGATTGCTGTTGTATAGACATCCAAAGCCCCGGCTTCCAAAAGCCGCTCCATGGCAAATCCAACTTCTTCCCCGGTAATGTCATCCAGATTGCAGGCCAGTTCCCAGATGTCTCCCTGGGTGCCTTGAGATTGTCCCAGCATGGCGCGGACACAATTCGGACGCTCAAAATCCTTTTTCCCGCAGCCGTAGCCGATTTTCTCTACCACCATAGCTGGCTGGGGCCCAAATTCCGATACGAAATGTCGGAGCAATGCGGCACCTGTGGGAGTACACAGCTCGCCCCGAATGCTGCCGCCGTAGGTGGGAATCCCTTCCAGCAGAAGCGCCGTGGCAGGGGCCGGAACAGGAAGGACCCCGTGGGCACAATGGACCTGGCCGGAACCCACGTGAATCGGGGAGGCCGCCACTTTGGGATTGCCCAGTGCGTGCATCAGAAGACACACTGCCGTTACATCCGCCACGGCATCCATGGCCCCCACTTCATGAAAGTGAATTTGCTCCACCGCGACGCCATGAACCCGGCTTTCCGCCTGGGCAATGCAGTCATAAACCGCCATCACGTCCTCCCGAACAGCTTCCGGAATTTCCAGATGGGACACGATGTGCCGGATGTCATGGAGCCCATGGTGCGCATGGTGGTGCTGGTGATGGTCATGATGGTGTTCCCCCTCTTCTTCGCCGTCTACGGTGACGGAAAGATGGGTCCCCAGAATGCCGCATTTGACACTTTTTTCAGCCTGATAACGAACCCCGGGCAGACCCAGGGCGTTCAGTCTGCGGAGCATTTCCTCTTTGTCCGGGCACAGCTCCAGAAGAGCTGCAGCCAGCATATCTCCCGCCGCGCCCATTTGGCAGTCCAAGTATAGCGTTTTCATTTTCTGCCCTCCATATGGTTGATCATACTGGCGAGATATCCGGCCCCAAAGCCGTTGTCGATGTTTACAACACTGACCCCGCTGGCGCAGGAGTTCAGCATGGACAGAAGCGCCGCAAGCCCGCCAAAGCTGGCGCCGTAGCCAACGCTGGTTGGCACGGCGATGACGGGGCAGTCTGCCAGTCCGCCGATGACCGAGGCCAAAGCCCCTTCCATGCCCGCAATGGCGATGATAACCCTGGCGGACATGATCTGTTCCCGGTGGGCAAGGAGCCGATGCAGTCCCGCGATCCCTACATCGTAGAGCCGAACGACTTCGTTTCCGAAGGCTTCGGCGGTTTTCGCCGCTTCCTCTGCAACCTTCATGTCGCTGGTGCCCCCGGTGGCGACTACGATTTTCCCGATGCCGCCGGGTTCCGGGAGGCTTCCCACAATACCGATACCGCTTAGTTCGTCATAGGTCAGGGGCAGGGAATCACCTACATACGCCGCAGCCTCGGGGCTCATGCGGGTGATGAGAACAGTTTTCTGACCTTCCCGGACCATGGACGCGGCAATGGCACGAATTTGCTCCGGTGTTTTTCCGGCGCCGTAAATGACTTCTGCCAGTCCCTGGCGAATGGAGCGGTGGTGGTCCACTTTGGCAAAGCCCAGGTCCTCAAAGGGGGCTTCTTTCAGTTTCAGCAGGGCGCTTTCAATATCCACTGTGCCGTCGGCCACCCCATGGAGCAGGGACCGCAATTCTTTTTGTTCCATTTCAGTTCCTCCCGTTCAGGTCCAGCAGGACCGTGTCAAACCAGGGCCGAAGGGCCTCCATAATTGCCTCGCGCTTTTCAATCGCCGCCTGCAACTGCCCGTCGGGCAGCTGAATCCGCGCGGCGTCATGGAAAAGGCGCACCCGCAGGTCAGAAAAACCCAGCCGGAACAGGGCGTTTTCCCCGTTTTCCACCTTTTGCAGAAGTTCCGGCGTAATCGCATTGCCCCAGGGAATTCGGGTGGCAAGGCACGCATAGGCGGGCTTGCACCAGGTGAAAAGCCCCGCCTTTTGGGACAGCTGCCGGATTTCGGCTTTGGTTAATCCACACTCCCGCAGGGGGGATCTCACTTCCAGTTCCTCCAGAGCCCGAAATCCCGGCCGATCCGTAAGATCATCGGAAGCGTTGGTCCCGTCTAAAAGAAGGGTGTACCCATCCGCCAGAGCCTGTTTTTTCAGCGCCCCAAAGAGCCTTTTTTTGCAGTGGTAGCAGCGGTCTGCCGGATTTGTCGCAACGGCTGCGTCGGATAGGATGTCCAATTGGATTATGCGAAGAGAGACGCCCAATTCCCTGGCCAGATGCTGGGCGTCTTCCAGCTCAAAGGCTGGCTGAAAGGCGGTTTTGATAAAATAGGGTTGTACATTGGCCCCGGCCTTCACCGCGGCATACAAAAGGTATGCCGAGTCCACTCCGCCGGAAAACCCCAGTGCGGCCTTGGGATGTGCCGAAAAAAATTCCGAAAGCTCCATGTGTCTGTGTCCTTAACCAAAATTTTCTCCATTATATCATAGCCGAAACCCGGTGTAAATGAAAAGATACGGGGACAGATCAAGGACCTGTCCCCGTATGGCGGTGTTTAGGGTTTCTTGGAAATGTCGGTTCCGAAGTATTTAAGAGACAGTGCAGATAGTGTGCCGTCGGCGTCCAGCTCGGAAAGGGCTTTGTTGATGGCCTCCCGCAGTGCGGCGGTTTCCTCACCCTTACGCATGGGGATGCCAATCTCGTTGGCATCTTCGGTGAGAACGGCGATTTTGATATCGGCGTCGGGGTGGGCTTTCATGTAGTCGTAGTAAGTCATTTCGGCGTTGAGGGTGGCGTCGATGCGGCCGCTGAGCAGAAGCTCAAAGGTCTGGTTCAGATCGTCCACGCCGGTGACTTCGGCGCCGTATTCCTCAGCCAACTTTGCGTAGGTGGAGGAAATGGTGTTGGCGGTGTGCTTGCCGGAGAGGTCTTCCAGAGACTCGATGGAATCGTTGGAACCGGAAGTGATGATGGCGGTGCGATTAAAGGCGTAGGGGGTGGAGAAGTCGTAGCTTTCCTGGCGCTCCGGGTCGATGTCCACGCCGTTGACCATGATATCATACCGTCCGGCGGAGAGGCCGGCCAGCAGGCCGTCCCATTCGCCCTCCACAAACTCAGCGGTGACGCCCAGTTTTTCGGCAATGGCCTTGGCAACCTCTACGTCATAGCCCACCAGATTGTCCTGTTCGTCATGATAGGTCCAGGGAGCCCAGGTTCCTTCCATGGCCACAATGATGGTGCCTCTGTCCTGAATGTCTTTTAAAAGGTCCCCGGAGGAGGGGGTCTGCTCCTGCTTGCCGCAGCCGGCCAGGGCCAGCAGAAGCCCCAGAGCCAGAATGGCAGCGATGATTTTCTTCATTGTGATTTGCTCCTTTTT
>DVJG01000162.1 GCA_018710805.1 Candidatus Faecousia faecipullorum | reverse complement strand
CATAATTTGTCCCCCATGAGGGGACAAATTCCACACTTGCAGTCTGAGAAGTATTTTCCGCCAGGTACAGAAGGTGAATTGCTCCGAAGGAGCAAGAGAGGCCACCCTGGGGTGCGCCCCGGCGGAAAATTTTTATGACATTATTTGCCGCCTTAGGCGGCAAACTCTGCGAGGCTTTTTATCAGTCGATAAAGCCTGGTGTGGAGAGATAGTGGTCGCCGCCGTCGGGGAGCAGGGCTACAATGGTTTTGCCTGCATTTTCCGGCCGCTTTGCCAACTCCATGGCGGCCCACAGAGAGGCCCCCGAGGAGATACCCACGAATACGCCTTCAATTCTGGCAATTTTCTTTGCCGCAGCATAGGCATCCTCGTCGGTGACAGCCAGAATTTCGTCGCAGACCGTGACATCCAGCACCTCCGGTACAAAGCCCGCGCCGATGCCCTGAATTTTGTGGGGTCCGGAAGTCCCCTTTGTGAGAACCGGAGATGCGGCGGGCTCTACGCCCACAACCTTGACATTGGGGTTTCTGCTCTTGAGATAGGACCCGGTGCCTGTGATGGTTCCTCCGGTGCCGATGCCCGCGACAAAAATATCCACGCGTCCCTCGGTATCCGCCCAGATCTCCGGTCCGGTGGTGGCCTTGTGAACAGCAGGGTTGGCGGGATTTACGAACTGTCCGGCGATGATGCTGCCGGGAATCTCCTTTTGCAATACCTCGGCCCTGGCGATGGCCCCGGACATTCCCAGCTTGCCCTCTGTAAGCACAAGCTCTGCTCCATAGGCCTTCATGAGAAGCCGCCGCTCTATGCTCATGGTATCCGGCATGACAATGATGACGCGATAGCCTCTGGCGGCGGCAACGGCTGCAAGGCCGATGCCTGTGTTGCCGGAGGTGGGTTCAATGATGACGCTGCCGGGTTTCAGCTTTCCTTCCGCCTCGGCGGTGTCGATCATGGCTTTGCCTACCCGGTCTTTCACAGACCCGGCGGGATTAAAGTACTCGAGCTTAACCAAAACCCGGGCTCCCAAGCCCTCGGCTTTCCGGAGCCGGGGCACTTCCAGCAGGGGGGTATTGCCGATCAGCTGGTCGGCGGATGAATAGATTTTGCCCATGGCGCATTCCTCCTAGCAATAGATGCCTCTATTATACCGTCGGCTGCACCGGAAATCAATGAAATAATGAAGTTCAACCTATGGTTGAGCCTCTATAAAAGCCGGTTGAGAGAAGCTTCAACCGACATTTTATAGACATGTGCCTCAGACTGTGATATAGTGGCCCCATGTGAAAGGAGAGAGAAAGATGCAGAAAAAACTCTGGAACAAGGACTTCATTCTGATGCTCCAAGGGGGAACCGTCAGCGGCCTGGGAGACCTTCTGTACAGCGTGGCCATTGGCTTCTGGGTCTATGAAATGACCGGGTCCAATACCCTTATGGGTGTCATGTCCTCTATATCTATGTTCATGAGCATGATCGTCATGCCATTCAGCGGTACCATCATTGATAAGTGCAACCGCAAAGCCGTCATTGTGGGTATGGATGTCCTGCGGGGAATTATTATGCTGGTGGTCGGTGCCCTGGCCCTTGTAGGAAAGCTCAGCGTTGGCGTGGTGCTCCTGGCGGCGTTCCTGGCCTCGGGATGCTCGGTGTTTTTCAGCCCCGCTGTGTCCACGCTTATGATTGACATCATTCCTCATAACGACATGGTCCGGGGACAGTCGATTTTCTCCGGCGTTCAGACCTTTGTGAACCTGGTGGGAAAAGCCCTCAGCGGCGCCTTGGTTGCCTTCTGCGGGGTGCCGCTCATCATCACCCTCAACGGCGTGTCCTATTTGATTTCAGCCGTGACCGAAATGTTTATCACCGTGCCGAAGACCAAACACCAGGGCGAGGCAGTGACCCTTCGGGGGGTATTTTCCGATTTCGGCAATGGACTCAAAGCCATTGGAAAGAACCCTTTTCTGCGGATGGGCATTCCCTGCTGCCTGCTGATAAACCTTTTAAGCGGCGGCGTGCTCTCGCTCATGCTCCCCTTTGTCATGGAAAAGGGCTTTACCGTGGATATGTATGGATATCTTATGGCAGTACAGACAGCGGCGTCTTTTGTGTGCGTCAGTTTGCTGGGAATCATTCGGCTGACGCCCAAACAGCGATTTTTTGCTCTAAGCGCCGGATTTCTGATGGATATCGTTTTTTGTGTTCTGTATTTTTCTGCCAAGAATTTTACCTTACTCTGCGTACTGGCGTTTATCGCCAATTTTGGAAACACTCTGGGCAACGGCATTTTCAGCGCCTCTTTGTCCCTTGCTCTGCCGGAGGATAACCGGGGCGGCATCCTTGGCCTGTTCAGTGCGGGGGGTATCGGAGGCACCGCGCTGTCCGCCGTGATTTACGGAATTCTCTGCGACATCTTCCCGGTCTATCTGGTGTTCATCGTTGGAACCCTTCTGAGCGCCGCCCCTTTGATGCTCATGTGCGTTCATAAAGCCACTCGGGAATTTATTATGGAACACTGAAAAACCTTTACTTTTGCGCCCCAAAGCGTTATGATAAAAGAAAAACGGAGGGGATATCCATGTTCCAGGAAAAGAAAATGTACTACGAAAAGCGTGCCCAGGTGCTCCTGAAAAATCTTCGGGGCCGTCGATTCGAGGCGTACTACTGTGACAATAAGGAAGACGCATTGAAAAAGGCCTTGGAGTTGATTCCCAAGGGAGCCAGCATCAGCTGGGGCGGCGCCGCCTCCGCCCGGGAGATCGGCCTGATGGACGCTGTAAAACATGGGGAGTATCGGGTCCTGGACCGGGACACTGCCGAATCTCTGGAAGAAAAGGCCCGGCTCATGAAGCAGGCCCAGCTCTGCGATGTGTTCCTCTGCGGCGCCAATGCTCTGAGCCTGGACGGGCAAATGGTGAACATTGACGGCGTGGGCAACCGGGTGGCAGCCATCGCCTATGGCCCCGAAACCGTTCTGGTCATTGCGGGCATGAATAAGGTCATGGATACCCTGGAAGACGCAGTTCGGCGGGCCCGCACCGTGGCAGCACCCATCAATAAGCAGCGTTTCCCCACCCAGACCCCCTGCCATGTGACAGGCTCCTGCGCCAATTGCCATGGGGATGACTGCATCTGCAACGAAGTTCTCATTACCCGGGGAACCCGGGTTCCCGGAAGAATTAAGTTCATCCTCGTAGGCGAGGATCTGGGCTTCTGAACAAGGAAAATCCGCCAGCTTTTGGGCTGGCGGATTTTTTACTGCCGATAGATGACTTCGGTGGTTTCATCAGGGGTTCCGGCAAAGAATTTTTGCAGATTCCCCACGGTAATGGCGGCAATGTTGTCCAGAGCTTCGTTTGTGAGATAGGCCTGGTGGGAAGTGACCAGAACGTTTGGCATGGAAATAAGGCGCACCAGCTTGTCGTCCTGCAGAATGTGCCCGGAGCGGTCCTCGTAGAAAATGTCACTTTCCTCCTCATAGACGTCCAGGCAGGCGGCGCCAACCTGCTTTTCCTTGATGCCGGCAATCAGGTCCTCGGTATTCACCAGAGCGCCTCGGGAGGTGTTCAGAATGGTGACGCCTTTTTTCATCAGGGAAATGGAGTCGGCATTGATGAGGTGTCTGGTCTCCGGGGTCAGAGGGCAGTGGAGGGAGATGATATCGGATTCCCGAAAAATCTCCGGAAGGGAGACGTAATGAAGGCCTGTGCCATTGTCCGGAATTTTGTCGTAGGCTAAGACGTGCATTCCAAAGCCCTGACAGATCTCTGCAAAGGGCCTGCCGATCTTTCCTGTGCCAATGACGCCGACGGTTTTCCCGTAAAGGTCAAAGCCCACCATTCCCCGGAGGCTGAAATTAAAGTCCCGGGTGCGGATATAGGCCTTGTGGGTCCGGCGGTTGATGGTCAGAAGCATGGCCATGGCATACTCTGCCACGGCATGGGGAGAGTAGGCGGGGACCCGGAATACCCGGAGCTTGCCCCGACAGGCGCTCATGTCCACATTGTTGAAGCCCGCACACCGCAGAGCAATCACTTTTACACCCAGGGCATGGAGCTTTTCCACAACGGCGGCATTGACCGTATCGTTGACGAACACACACACCGCCTCGAATCCGGCAGCCAAAGAGACGGTGTCCTCGTCCAGCTTGGTTTCCAGATATTTGATCTCAATGCCGGCGGTGGCAGCATAGTGATCAAACCCGGGCTTATCATAGGATTTCGCATCAAAAAACGCAACTTTCAAGAAATTTCCTCCTGTAAATTCATTTGCCGACAGGATAGTTTGCCCGGAATTTGGAAAAAAACTTGCACTTTTGCATTTCCGGTGATATAATTTGGAAAACAAGACGGAGGACAGTGTATGTATAAAAAAATTCTCGCCCTGGTAACCAAATACTGGGACGTTCTTTCTTATCTCTTCTTCGGCGGCCTGACCACTGTGGTCAGCTTTGCCATTTATTTTTTCCTGCAATCCGGTATGCATTTATCAGGCACCATCAGCAATATCATTTCCTGGGTGGGCGCCGTGGCCTTTGCTTTTTTGACCAACAAACCATGGGTGTTTAAAAGCCACGACTGGTCTATGAAAACCACTCTGCCTGAGCTTTCCAAGTTTGTCAGCTGCCGTGTGGCTTCCGGCGTCATGGAGACTGGGATTATTATGGTCACCGTGGATATCCTTGGCTGGAACAGCATGGTCTGGAAGCTCATAGCCAGCATCCTAGTGGTCATTGCCAACTACTTCGGCAGCAAGTTCTTGGTTTTCCGCCGGAAATAAAGAGGTATTCCGCCGAAAGGCGGAATATTATTTTAGGCGGATCTGTGGATAATTTACAAAAAGTTTCCATGTCTGTGTGGGGGCGTGATATAATGGTACTATAAAAATTCTGTCTGGGGATGGGACTATGTCGTTTGTGGAATTTGAAAACGTAGGAAAGACCTATCATGCAGGTGAGGTGGATATCAACGCCCTTCATGATACCACTTTTTCCGTGGAAAAAGGGGAGCTGGTGGTCATCGTCGGCCCTTCCGGCGCGGGAAAAACCACACTTTTGAATATTCTCGGCGGCATGGATACCTTGACGACCGGAAAAGTTACCCTGGACGGCCGGGAGATTTCCGCTATGACGCGGAGCCAGCTGACGGAGTACCGCCGCTATGACGTTGGCTTTGTGTTCCAGTTTTATAACCTCATCGGCAATTTAACGGCCCTTGAAAATGTGGAGCTAGCCAATCAGATTTGCAAGAACCCCCTGGACGCATCCCAGGTTCTCGACGATGTGGGCCTGTCCTCCCGGAAAAAGAACTTTCCCAGCCAGCTCTCCGGCGGCGAGCAGCAGAGAGTTGCCATTGCCCGGGCCCTGGCAAAGAATCCCAAGCTCCTGCTCTGTGATGAACCCACAGGCGCCTTGGACTACCAGACAGGCAAGGCCATACTGAAACTGCTTCAGGATACGGGCCGCCGCACAGGCATGACCATCATTATCATCACTCACAACGGAGCGCTCACCGCCATGGCGGACCGGGTCATCCGGGTCCGCAGCGGAACGGTGGTGTCCGTGGAAAAGAATGAACATCCAATGGATATTTCGGAGATTGAATGGTGAAAAAGCGAAATGCAATGCGGACGAATCTGACCCGTTCCATAAAAAAGTCCCTGGGAAGGTACATCGCCATTGCCATGATCATTGCTCTGGGCGCCTGTATTTTTGTGGGCCTCAAAATGACCAAAACGGACATGGTGGCCACTGGTCAGACTTATACCGACGCGCAGAATCTCTTTGACCTGCGTCTGGCCAGCTCCTATGGCTGGGGACGGGAGCAGGTGGAAGAAGTGCGCCAAATTCCCGGCCTTTCCGAGGTGGAGGGGATATTCTACGCGGATTATATTGTGGGCCGCGCCGATGGGGAAGACGCCGTTTTCCGGTTCTATACCATTCCCAAAACCATTGATAAACTGGTCCTGCTGGAAGGCCGCTGGCCGGAAAATGCCGGAGAGTGCCTTCTTAATGGCTTCCACGCTACCTCTGCGGATATCGGAACGGAGATTGTCATTTCCGATGCCAATGAGGAAGACAGCCTGGAAAGCCTCACGCAGAAGACCTTCACCGTGGTGGGCCTTGTAAGCTCGCCGCTGTACATGGACATGAATCTCGGCAGCACTTCCGTAGGCGGCGGTTCCATCGACAACGTCGTGTTTGTCCCGGAAGAAGCTGTGGATGCAGACTACTATACGGAAATTCACGTGACCCTGCCCGGGGACTATAAGATTTATACCAAAGCCTATAATGACGCCATGGATGCAGCTGCCGAGAAGCTGGAACCTGAAATTCAGCCTCTGGCTCAGGAACGCCTCCAAAAAGTCCGCCAGGAGGCGGAGGATAGCTACCAGGACGGCTGGGAAGAATATCAGGACGGCGCAAAGACGTATTATGACGGTGTTCACGAAGCCTATGACGAGCTGCGGGATGCCTATTGGAAGCTGAAAAACGGCGAACAGGAGATTGCCGACAACGAGAAATCCCTCAAAGACGGAGAGCTGCAGCTGCAGATGGGCAGGATTCAGCTGCTGCAGGGCAAGATTACGCTGGAAAATTCCAAGAAAGCCCTGAATGATGGAAAAACCAAGGCAATCACCGAGATTTCCACAGCCATGGAGGAGATGACGCAGCAGCTCCAATCTCTGGCAGATGACGCCCAGACCATCGCCTTGGAGCTGACGCAGGTAAGTACAGAACTGGCAGAGGTGGACCTTCAAATCCAGCAGATTGAAAGTCCCCTGCAGATGATGGATTCCAGCATTGCCCTTCTGGATGCCCAGATTGAAAATACCCAGATTCAAATTGAAAACGTTGAGAACCTCCTTTTGGAGAACCCTGAGGACCCGGTGCTGCTTCTTCAGCTGGCCGGCCTGAAAGCGAGCCTGGAAAGCGCGCAAGCAAACCGGAGCGATTTGGTGACTCAGCGGGATGAATACGTCAAGGCCAACCAGGATGCTCTGGATGGCCTCTACGCCCGGAAAACGGAGCTGGAGGCCCAAAAAGCGGACCTGGAATGGGAGAAAAACCAGCTGGAAGACGAGGTTTCAGGTCTCGAAGCCATGATTCAGGATTCTTCATCTCAGCTTTCGGATATGCTGGCCCAGTTCCTTGCCGCCGAGAACCAAATCAAAGCCGGTGAAGCACAGCTTGCGGCTTCCGAAGCCACCCTGGACATGAATGAGAAGAAAATTGAACTTGGGTGGGAGGAACTGGAAAAGGCAAAGCAGGAGATTGCCGACGGCTGGAAAGAATATGAGGACGGCAAAGCCGAAGCCGAAAAGGAGCTGCGGGAGGGCCGGCAGGAACTGGATGAAGCCCGTCTGGAACTGCAGGACGCCAGAGAGACCATCGACGGCATGACGGAAAACACCCTGCATATTTTGGACAGAAACACCAATATCGGCTATGCGTCCCTGGACAGCAGTTCCGATATTGTGGAAGGCGTGTCCCGGGTGTTCCCGGCGTTTTTCCTGCTGGTTGCCGCACTGGTCTGTATCACCACCATGACCCGCATGGTGGACGAGGAGCGCACCCAGATTGGAACACTGAAAGCCCTGGGTTACAGCAACGCTGCCATTGTGAGCAAATACCTCTTCTACGCCGGCAGCAGCGCCATTTTGGGTTGCGGCCTGGGCGTGGTGGCAGGAAGTGTGGTTTTCCCCATTATCCTTTGGGAAGCCTATAAAATAATGCTCTTTGTCCAGGACTCCATTGTTCTGACCTTCGACCTTCCGCTTTGCTTTGCGGTGATTTTCATGTACACCGCGGTGGAGCTGGGGGTGACCTGGTACTGCTGCCATCACACCCTGAAGGAGGTCCCGGCGGAGCTGATTCGGCCCAAGGCCCCCACAGCCGGAAAATCGCTTATTTTTGAAAAGTTCCGTCTCTGGAACAAGGTCAGCTTCCTGAATAAGGTCACTATCCGGAACATTTTCCGCTATCACCAGCGGCTTGCCATGATGCTGGTGGGCATTGGCGGCTGTACAGCCCTGCTGCTCACAGGTTTCGGCCTCCGTGACTCCATCATGCACATTGTGGACTTCCAGTTTGAGGATGTCACCACCTACGATATGGAGGTATACTTCACCAAGGGACAGACGGAAGCCGACCAAGCGCGTTTTGAGCGGAAAGTTGCCCCCTATGCCCAGGATGTTCTATTCTTCCATCAATCCAGCGTGGAGCTGAGCTTTGAAGAGAACCTTCAGGAGATTTACCTTCTCAGTGCAGGGAATGATTTGACCAACTTCATTGACCTGCATGACCGCTATTCTCGGGTTTCTCTGCCTGGCAGGGGAGAGGTGGTCCTGTCCTCCGGCGTTGCCAAGGCCATGGGCGTTCGGGCAGGAGACCGTGTCACTCTGCGGGACCCGGATATGCGGACTCTGGAATTGACGGTTTCCGGCGTCTACTATAATTACGTCTATAACTACGCTATCGTGTCACCGGAAACCATAGCGGAAGCCTGGGGCCAGGAGCCGGAGCTGCAAATGGCCTACGTCCGGACCGCCGAAGGAAGAGACGTCCATGAGGTCAGCGCCGAGGTATCCGGTCTGCAGGATGTCATGAACGTATCCGTCAGTGAGGACGAAGCGGACATGGTCCGCAATATGATGGATGCGCTGAATCTGGTTGTGGTGGTTATCGTGTTCTGCGCGGCGCTGCTGGCGGGTACGGTGCTCTATAACCTGACAAACATCAATATCAACGAGCGCGTCCGGGAAATTGCCACCATCAAGGTTCTGGGCTTCAACGCTTTGGAAACGGCGCTGTATATCTTCAAGGAAAATCTGAGCCTCAGCGTTATGGGCACCCTTATCGGTATGCTCTTCGGAAAACTCCTTCTGGATTTTGTCATGAGCCAGATAAAGATCAACATGGTCTGGTTCCTGGGACGGGCGCTTCCCATGTCCTATGTGCTGTCTGTGGCCATCACCCTGGCCATGGCGGTGATTGTGGACTTTGTCTTCTACTTCCGGTTGGAAAAGATCAATATGGCAGAGGCCCTCAAGTCCGTAGAATAAAAGAAAGCGGTCACTGGAGAACCAGTGACCGCTTCAGACTGTCGAAAAACCCCTTGCGGGCTTTTCCGACAAACTTTGGCAGCCTGCTGCGTGCATAATTTGTCCCCCAGTGGGGGACAAATTCCACACTTGCAGTCTGAGATGTGTTTTCTGCCAGGTACACG
>DVJG01000161.1 GCA_018710805.1 Candidatus Faecousia faecipullorum | reverse complement strand
GGATATATGGTCCCGGGCCATGAGCCGCTTCACCCGGTCTTCCAGAGGCGCCGTCACGGCCACGGTAACGTCGCACAGTTCCGCCAGTCCTCCTTCAAAGAGGGCAATGGCGTCAATGGCGGCAAGCTCCGGCCGGGTTTCCAGGGCCCTTTTCACCTGGGCCTTCACTGCCGCATGGGTGATTTTGTTCAAATCCTCCAGGGCTGTTTCGTCGGAGAAAACCAGATTCCCCAGCTTTTTTCGCTGCAGAATTCCGTCCTCCACCACCCCGGGGAATCGGGCGTCAATGGCCCGGAGCATGGCTTTGTCGGTTTGCAGCAGGCAGTGGTAAATCTCGTCACAGTCCAGAATCAGGGCGCCCTTGGCCTTCAGCAGCTGCAGCAGAGTGGTCTTTCCGCACCCGCTGCCGCCGGTGATGCCCAGAATCATGTCTCTTCCTCCGCGTCCACAATGTGGAAGGCGGCGGCTTTTTTCAGCCGGTTCTGGACGGCGTAGGCAACGCCGTCGCCCACCGGGCACCGGGCGTAGACCTGGTGAATGGCAGGGTCATCCAGCTCCCGCAGCGCCCCGAAGAGGCCTGCGGACAGGGTATTCACGTCCGCCTCCCGTCCGTAGGACAGGGGATTGCAGCCTTCATACAGCGGAAGCTCCTCTTCAAAGCACAGCACCCGGTCCCCCGGGGTAAAGTGGGCGCGGATATAGGCGGCGGCTTTTTCCCGGCTGCCGGACACGATAACCACAGGCTCCGCAGGGGCGTAGTGGCGGTATTTCATGCCGGGGGCCTTCACCACAGCGTCCTTGTCAATCTGGGATGTTACGGCCTTGTCAATGACCAAATCCCCCAGCACCTCTATAAGCTGAGCCGGGGTAATGCCGCCGGGCCGCAGGAGCCGGGGACGGTCCTCTGTCAGGTCCACAATGGTGGACTCCACCCCTACCCGGCAGGGGCCTCCGTCCACAACGGCGGCAATCTTCCCGTCGTGATCGTAGCGCACGTGGTCGGCGGTGGTGGTGGAGGGCTTTCCGGAGATGTTGGCCGAGGGCGCCGCAATGGGGACCCCGGCCAGCCGGATGATCTCCCTGGTTACGGCGCTGTCGGGGCAGCGCACAGCCACGGTGGCAAGGCCTCCGGTGGTCCGCTTGGGAACCAGATCTCGGGCAGGAAGCACAATGGTCAGCGGTCCCGGCCAGAAGGCCCGGGCCAGGTCATAGGCGGCCTTGGGAATGTGGTGGCAGAAGTCCTCCATCTGCTCCGGGGCCCAGATGTGGAGAATCAGAGGGTTATCCTGAGGGCGGCCTTTGGCCTTGAAAATCTTCGCCACGGCTTCTTCGTTCAGGCCGTCGGCGCCCAGGCCGTAGACGGTCTCCGTGGGAATGGCCACCAGTTCTCCGTTTCTGATGAGTTCCGCGGCAATTTCCGGGGTTTGGGGGTCGTCGGCGGATAGGTATTGGGTCAGCATGGCATTCACCTCAATAAAAAACGGGGCGGCTGCAACCGCAGCCGCCCCAGATTGTCAAAAAAGCCTCGCAGCGTTTGCCGCCTTTGGCGGCAAAGAAAGTCCAATACGTTTTCTGCCGGGGCGTGTACCTGGCAGAAAACACATCTCAGACTGCAAGTGTGGAATTTGTTCCCCATCGGGGGACAAATTATGCGCGCAGCAGGCTGCCAAAGTTTGTCGGAAAAGCCCGCCGGGATTTTCCGACAGCCTCGGGCGGCTGCAACCGCAGCCGCCCGAAAGGATTCAATTACAGGGTGGGCTGGTTGGCAGCCTCGATGATCTTCACGAACTTCTCGGGCACCAGGGAAGCGCCGCCGATGAGGCCGCCGTCGATGTCGGGCTGAGCCAGCAGCTCGAAGGCGTTCTTCTCGTTCATGGAGCCGCCGTACAGGATGGAGATGGCACGGGCGTTCTTGGAGGAGTACAGCTTGCGGACAACGCTGCGGATCATCTCGCAGACTTCCTCAGCCTGCTCGGGGGTGGCGGTACGGCCGGTGCCGATGGCCCAGATGGGCTCGTAGGCAACGATGACCTTGCGGATCTTGTCCTCGGGGACGTTCTTCAGGCCCAGCTTGATCTGCATGGTGATGTGCTCGGCGGTGATGCCGTTATCCCGCTGCTCCAGGCTCTCGCCGCAGCACATAATGGGGATGAGGCCGGCTTCCAGAGCGGCCAGGACCTTGGCATTGACGTCGGCATCGGTCTCGCCCATGGCGCGGCGCTCGGAGTGGCCGATGATGACGTACTTACAGCCGGCGTCGGTCAGCATAGCCGTGGAAATCTCACCGGTGTAAGCGCCGGAGGGATTGGGGTTGCAGTTTTCGGCGCCGATGCCCACCCGGGTCTCCCGCATGGCGCGGACGGCGGCAGGGATGCACACGGCAGGAACACACAGGGCAACATCGCACCAGCGGCCCTTGGGCATGATGGCCTTGAGCTGGGTCATGAATTCCTTGGTCTCGGAGGGGGTCTTGTTCATCTTCCAGTTGCCGGCGATGACAGTCTTGCGATACTTTCTATTCATTTTCAATTTCTCCTTATGGCTTTATCTAAGGAAACTCTGATTAAATTGGCAAGAGCTGGCAGCAAAAGATTTTGGCTCAGCCGAAGGTTCTGAAAATGGAGAAATACTGTATGTATTTCCTATTTTCAGAACTGCACGGATGGGGCAAAAGATTCGCTGCCCAGCCGAAGCCGATTTATTCAGAGGTTCCTTAACATCAGAGCGGTATGCCCTGAGTGAATTTACAAATTCAGGCGGCCTGGCCGCAAAGTTT
>DVJG01000160.1 GCA_018710805.1 Candidatus Faecousia faecipullorum | reverse complement strand
CCACGATCTGGGCCTCCTGCTCGTGGTGCTTGGCGTTGAGGACATTGTGGGGGATGCCCTCTTTTTTCAGCATCTTGCTTAGAATTTCGCTCTTTTCAATGGAGATGGTGCCCACCAGCACCGGCTGACCCTTGGCGTGGCAGGTCTTCACCTGCTCGATAATGGCCCGGTACTTGCCCGCCTCATTTTTGAACACCACATCGGTATGGTCCTGTCGGATCACCGGCTTGTTGGTGGGGATTTCCACCACATCCAGGTTATAAATGGCGCCGAATTCCTCCTCCTCCGTCAGAGCCGTGCCGGTCATGCCGGAGAGCTTGTCGTAAAGGCGGAAGAAGTTCTGGAAGGTAATGGTGGCAAGGGTCTTGCTTTCCCCGGCTACCTGGACGCCTTCCTTGGCCTCGATGGCCTGGTGGAGGCCTTCGTTATAGCGTCTGCCGTACATGAGACGGCCTGTGAACTCGTCCACAATGATGATCTGGCCGTCCTTCACCACATAGTCGATGTCCTTTTTCATAAGGCCCTGGGCCTTCATAGCCTGGTTGATGTGGTGCGACAGGGTGGTGTTTTCCGGGTCTGCCAGGTTTTCGATGCCGAAGAACCGCTCGGCCTTGGCAATGCCTGCGGCGGTGAGAGACACGGTGCGGCTCTTTTCGTCCACAAAGTAATCGCAGTCGTAGTCGTCGTGGACTTCCTTGTCCTCGGTCTTGGCAAAGACCTGCTTGCGAAGGCCGGAGACAAAGCGGTCGGCCATTTCGTAGAGCTGGGAGGAGTCCTCGCCCTTGCCGGAAATAATCAGAGGGGTCCGGGCCTCGTCGATGAGAATGGAGTCCACCTCGTCCACAATGGCAAAGGCGTGGCCCCGCTGGACCAGCTCCTGTTTGTAGATGGCCATATTGTCCCGGAGGTAGTCGAAGCCCAGCTCGTTGTTGGTGCAGTAGGTGATGTCGGCGGCGTAGGCCTTCCGGCGGTCCGCAGGCTCCATGCCGGGAATCACCAGGCCGATGGTCAGGCCCATGTACTTATAGACCTTGCCCATCCACTCGGACTGGTATTTTGCCAGGTAGTCGTTCACCGTAACCACGTGGACGCCCCGGCCGTTCAATGCGTTTAAGTAACAGGGAAGGATGGCCACCAGGGTTTTGCCTTCGCCGGTTTTCATCTCGGCAATGCGGCCCTGGTGCAGAACGATGCCGCCCAGAATCTGGACGGGGTAGGGCCGCAGGCCCAGGACCCGGTCAGCGGCCTCCCGGATGGCGGCAAAGGCCTCGGGGAGCAGGTCGTCCAGGGTCTCTCCCTTTTCCAGCCGCGCTTTGAATTCCGCAGTCTTGCCCCGCAGTTCCTCCTCGGAAAGGGCTTTGTAGCTTTCTTCCAGCGCCAGCACCTTGTCCAGAGTGGGCTGGAGCTTCTTGATTTCCCGCTGAGAGCGGGTGCCGAACAGTTTGTCGAAAAGTCCCATAGGGTTCTCCTTTTATCTTCGATCGCGTAATGAACCAATTTACGGTATTATAGCACACCCTGCCAGTAAATAAAAGTCGAATTTGTGAACATTTGGGTCACATTCCCTCCAATTTTCTTGGGCACAATGCCCCAAAATCCGGCGCCGGCCCGGGAGAAGGCCTTCTCCGGCGCAAAAATGCAAGGGGAGGCATCCGGAAATGCCTCCCCAAACCGTTTATCCGGACGCGGGGGAGTTTCGCATTCAGGGAGGGATAAATCCCTCCCCTACAGCACATCCCAAAAAGCCTCAAAGAGGATTTTTGACAGTCTAAAGGGGAGGGCCGAAGCCCTCCCCTAAAATTGCATGATTCTTTTAGCAGTAGAAATCCCGAATCTTCTTTGCTCTGCTGGGATGGCGGAGCTTACGGATGGCCTTGTTCTCAATCTGGCGGATCCGCTCCCGGGTGACGCCGAAAATCTGGCCCACTTCCTCCAGGGTATGGGTCCGGCCGTCGTACATGCCAAAGCGCATTCTCAGCACGTCGGCTTCCCGCTCCGTCAGGGTGTCCAGAATCTCCTTCAGGGCCTCGGCAAGCAGGGCATTGGAGGTGGCGTCGGCGGGGCCGGGGGTACGCTCGTCCTCCACGAAGGAGCCGATGGAGGTGTCCTCTTCGTCGCCTACGGGGGTGTCCAGGCTCAGGGTATCCGCAGCGGTGCGGTTGGCCTCGATGATCTTTTCCACAGGCAGGTTCAGCTCCGCGGCGATTTCCTCCACGGTGGGCTCCCGGCCCAGCTCCTGCACCAGTTTCCGGTTGCAGCGGGTGGCCTTGTTGATGACCTCCACCATATGCACCGGCACCCGGATGGTCCGGGCCTGGTCGGCAATGGCCCGGGTGATGGCCTGCCGAATCCACCAGGTGGCATATGTAGAGAATTTGTTTCCCTTTGTCCAGTCAAACTTGTCCACCGCCCGAATGAGGCCCGTGTTGCCCTCCTGAATCAGGTCCAGAATGTGCAGGCCCCGGCCGGAGTACTTCTTGGCAATGGAAACCACCAGCCGGAGGTTTGCCTCGGTGAGCTTATTCTTGGCGTACTGATCGCCCTCGGCAACCCGCTTGGCAAGCTCCACTTCCTCGTCGGCAGACAGGAGCTTCACCTGGCCGATTTCCTTCAGGTACATTCGCACCGGGTCGTCCAGGCTGTATTCGGCGGCCAGGTCCACCGGGTCCACCAGGTCCTCTTCGTCGATGCCGGACAGGTCAATGTCCCCTTCCAGGTCCAGTCCCAGGTCCCCGTCGTCCAGGTCCAGCTCGGCGGTGACTACCTGGATGCCCATTTCGTCCAGGCGGTCGTAAATCTCTTCAATTTTCTCCGGGGTCAGCTGTAATTTTTCCAGCTGCACGTTCAGGTCGGCGGCCCGGAGCATTCCGTCCTTCTTACCCTGGGCAATGAGCGCCTGGACCGCAGCGTGGAGCGCGGTCTGCTGGCTCTCCTCAGCGGGATTTTTGGCGGGTTTTTTTGGTGTGCTCATACGTATCTCCTTCTATGGTTGTCGCCCATAGGCGATTGGTTTCGTTTTACCGTTAAACTATACCGCGATTTTTCGGTGACGACAAGGGCATTTTGCGGATTTTTTGAAAATTTCTTTTCCTGGGGACAGGTTTCCCCAGAATTTGCAGAAAGATACGGTTTACTTTTTGGAAAGAATTTGGTATCATTTAAGAAAATGACATATTAGGCCCTAAGATGCCTATCTGCAAGGAGCACCCCTATGACCGATCTGCACAAGATACGAAACTTTTCCATCATTGCCCATATTGACCACGGAAAGTCCACCCTGGCGGACCGCCTGATGGAAAGCTGCAACGCCATTGACCAGCGCATCCGGGCGGAGCAGCTTCTGGACTCCATGGAGCTGGAACGGGAGCGGGGCATTACCATCAAAGCCACCGCCGTGACCCTGAGCTACACCGCCGACGACGGGGAAACCTATGACTTAAACCTCATCGACACCCCGGGCCATGTGGACTTTAACTACGAGGTCTCCCGGTCTCTTGCCGCCTGCGAAGGCGCGGTGCTGGTAGTGGACGCCTCCCAGGGCGTGGAGGCCCAGACCCTGGCCAACACCTATCTCGCCATTGACGCCGGGCTGGAAGTCCTGCCGGTCATCAACAAAATTGACCTGCCCTCCGCCAGACCTGCCGAGGTCAAGGCCGAGGTGGAGGACATCATCGGCATCCCCGCCGAGGACGCCCCGGAAATTTCCGCCAAAAACGGCATCAACATCCATTCCGTTCTGGAAATGATTGTCCGGGACGTGCCCGCCCCCAAAGGCGACCGGAACGCGCCTCTCCAGGCCCTGATTTTCGACAGCCAGTACGACTCCTACCGGGGCGTCATTGTCTACACCCGCATCAAAGAGGGCGTGGTGGCTCCCGGCATGGATATCAGAATGATGGCCACCGGAGCCGTTTACAAGGTGGTGGAAGTGGGTACCATGGGTCCCAACGGCCTGAATCCCCAGTCCTCTCTGGGCGCCGGTGAGGTGGGCTACATCACCGCCTCCATCAAAACCGTAGCCGACACCCGGGTGGGCGACACCATTACCACCGTAGAACATCCCGCCTCGGAGCCTCTGCCCGGCTACCGTCCGGTTCAGCCCATGGTGTTCTCCGGCGTTTATCCCGCCGACGGCGCCAAGTACCAGGACCTGCGGGACGCCCTGGAAAAGCTGAAACTCAACGACGCCTCCATGAGCTATGAGCTGGAAAGCTCCATTGCCCTGGGCTTTGGTTTCCGCTGCGGCTTTTTGGGGCTTCTGCACATGGAAATCATCCAGGAGCGCCTGGAGCGGGAATACAATCTGGACCTCATTACCACGGCTCCCAACGTTGTCTACCGGGTGACCAAGACAAACGGCGAGACCCTGATGGTCTACACCCCCCTGGACTACCCGGACCCCATGGAGATTCAGCTGGCGGAAGAGCCCTACGCCAAGGTCAGCCTGATCTCTCCCCAGGAGTATGTGGGAAATATCATGGACCTGTGCCAGCAGCGGCGGGGCGAATTCAAGGACATGGTCTATCTGGATGCCAACCGGGTGGAGCTCCACTACGAAATGCCCCTGAACGAAATCATCTACGACTTCTTCGACGCTCTGAAGTCCCGGACCAGAGGCTACGGAAGCCTGGACTACGAGCTCATCGGCTACCGTCCCAGCCGTCTGGTGAAGCTGGACATCCTCTTGAACGGCGACGTGGTGGACGCCCTGAGCTTCATCCTCTTTGCCGACAACGCCTACCCCAGAGCCCGGAAAATCTGCGAAAAGCTCAAGGACAACATCCCCCGGGCCCAGTTTGAAATCCCCGTTCAGGCGGCCATCGGCGGCAAGATCATCGCCCGGGAGACCATCAAGGCCCTGCGCAAAGACGTTCTTGCCAAGTGCTACGGCGGCGACATTACCCGAAAGAAGAAGCTTCTGGAAAAGCAGAAGGAAGGCAAAAAACGGATGCGGACCTTCGGCACCGTGGCGGTTCCCTCCGAAGCGTTTATGGCCGTTCTCAAGCTGGACGAAGACTGAGGCAGCGCTGCCTTAAATTCCTTTTCTACACACTTTACCATATTAGCGGAGGTTTTTCATGGCCTTTCTGACCAAACGCGGGGAAAAAAAGCCCCTGGGGCTCTATATCCATGTGCCCTTCTGCCGCAGCAAATGTCAGTACTGCGACTTCTACTCCCTGGCGACCAAGGACGATAAGCTCATCGACGGCTACCTGGACGCCATTTGCGACCACATCAAGGAGGCCGGAGAGCTGGCTCCCGGCTACCGGGTGGACACCATCTACTTCGGCGGCGGCACGCCTACCTTCTTTGGCGGCGACGGCATGGCCGCCATCCTCACCACCATCCGCAGAAGCTTCGACGTGGCCAACGACGCCGAAATCTCCTTCGAGGCAAACCCGGATTCCGTGTCCGACCGGCTGCTCCATCGCCTTCGCGCCGAGGGCTTCAACCGGGCCAGTCTCGGCATCCAGTCCGACGACGACGAAATGCTCAAAAAGCTGGGCCGACCCCACACCTACGCCCAGGCCGTCACCGCCTATCAGCGCATCCGCAAGGCCGGCTTCCGGAACGTCAGCGTGGACCTCATGTACGGCCTTCCCGGTCAGACCCTCCAGCAGTGGCAGGAGACCCTGGACACTGTTCTGCGGCTTCTTCCTGAGCACATCAGCTGCTACGGCCTGAAAGTGGAGCCTGGCACCCCCTTCTATGAAATCCGGGACAGCCTGAATCTTCCCGACGACGACCTCCAGGCGGAGATGTACCTCACCGCCGTGGAAACCCTGGGCAGCCGGGGCTTCCGGCAGTATGAGATTTCCAACTTCTGCCGCAAGGGTCTCATTTCCAAGCACAACATGAAGTACTGGACCGGCGGAGAGTATCTGGGCTTCGGCCCCAGCGCCAGCTCCGACTTTGCCGGCAAGCGCTTTACCCTGAAGCGGGACCTCCAGGCCTATATTACGGCCATCCGGGAAGGCGGCGACATCATCGACGATGTCCAGGAGATTCCCGTCCGGGAGCGGGCCGGGGAATACCTCATGCTCCGGCTCCGGACCAG
>DVJG01000159.1 GCA_018710805.1 Candidatus Faecousia faecipullorum | reverse complement strand
TTCCGCCAAAGTGCAACCGGACTTCGCCTGCTAAATTCAGTATAGCAGATAATACACTCTGACGCACCTTCTTTATTTTCATTCACAGCTGTGAAAATCTTTCATGAGTCGTTGACAATCCAGTTGACCTTACGCAGACGCTTCAGGCTGGCATATTCATCGTGCCATTCGTATTCACCGGTAACGACACCAATGGCATCAATGGTAGAAGCACTGTAACAGGACAGGACGATATCGCCAACCTGCATTCTGTTGATAAATGCGTTCAGAACCACACGACCGCCTGAAACAGAAAAGTCGGTTTCATCTGTGATATCCTTGCCATAGTCGTCCCAGCCAATTCGGATATGGTTATTTTTCAAACATTCCGTTCTGGTAGGATTGTCGCCCGTACCTTCCAAAGAAACCTTCCATATGTTTGGACTGTCGCTGATTCCGTAATCTGCATCTACCCTAACGGCAGGACGCTCGGCTCTCTCACAAAAGCGCTTGAATACACCGGGCTGTACGCTGTACTGGATTTCGCCGGATTCGCCGTCTGTATCATCGGGGGTAATCATTGGTCGAATTCCCTCAATGAATTCCTCATAGCCGTAGGACTGATGGAAAGTCGTGAACTCGATACGGCCCTGCGCTTTATATTCATTGTACCGCTCCAGAACTTCCGAATAGTCCTCTTTTTCAACTGCTGAAAGCTCCTTATTCTCAATGATTGCAACGGCATAGATGACCGTATGATAGGTCTTGCCGGTACCGGGAGGGCCATATAGAATGGTGTTCAGACCCACATCCGTTACGGATTCCTGGTCGGAATCGGGAAGATCAATATACATAAGTGCCTCTTTCAGTTCCTCACGGAGCCGCCAGGAATAGCGTTTGTTTCCGTTCTCCATGATATAGCGCCCGATAAACGGAACCACATATACTCTGCTGTGTTCCTCATCATTATCTTCAGGATCAATACAGTCGGGGCAACGGAAGTGTTTTTTACCTTTCCGGCAAAACCAGTGCCAAGCTCATTATAGAAACCCGCAGTATTTCCAAATGTCTCTGCCAGATGCGCGCAAGTACTCTCGCCGCCCAGCTTCAGCATTTTCCAGAGCATATCCAGATTTTCAGGGGAAGTAACTGAGGGGTTACACAGAACTGATTTCCACATTTCTGTGGTGATGCCGGGATTGTATTCTTCCAGGGAGGGCCAATATGCCGTTTCTGCCGAGACACTGGGACGAGTCTTGAAATCTTTATCAGACATATAGTTACTTCCGTAATACACAATGTCCATGGTCAGAAGATGAAGTGCCTCATCAGCATAGCAGTCGTTGTCCAGACGGGCTTTGTGCTTTGCAATCAGCTCCTGATCCTTTTCGACTTCCGCGAGGATAATTTCGCACAACCGGAAGAAGTTTTCAACTTTGCCAATGATGGAAGATTGGTTGGACTTATCTTCCCGGAATCCGATTCTGTCACGAAAATCAGAATACATAGTGGATTTGTACAGATAGTATTTCTCCGGGTATTCAAAAGTCAGATAAACCATGATTGCACGCAGATCCTGATAATGATTCACAGCTTTTTCATACTCAGGATTTTGGGCTCTCATCTTATCAACACCGGATTTGCAGCTGTCCCGGAATACTTGATAACGCTCTTCCAGTGGCAAACTCTCGTCATGCAGTATTTTGAAAATTCTGCGAACTTCTTCAGGATTGACTCGGGCGTATTCTGTTATCATCCGATAAGGATAATACATCGCGGAGGCAAGCAGATTATTTGCCTTTCCGAACGCCTCTTCCAGCATCTGTGCAAAGTTGGGAGAATCGATCTTCCAATGCTTCTTATACCAGGCGATAGCTTCCCATTTGTACCGTTCCCCCTGGTCTACGGCATCAAAATGTTCTTTATAGTGATCGATCACAAAGTGAATCCTGTCTGTGATCGTATCGATCGAATTCGTTTTGAAAGTGATATACCGCTTCAAGTGGGATGCTGCGTCACTGCGCTTTTTCAGTTCCTTTTGATCGAGATCCGTCCGCTTCTTATCTGCTTCGATCTGAGTAAGTAATGCTTCACACTTGTCCTTGCCATATTCGGCATCGATTCCAACGAAATACAGGTTCTCGATCCTTGCCAAACCACTGGCATAGCTATTCCCGCTTTTTGCGCCTACATAGTCAATAAAACCTTCTCTATCGAACATAAACCGTCCTCCAATGACGAAGAAGATATGTAAATCCATTATACTTGGTTAATTGAGGGAATACAATATAAAAAACAGCTATTCTTCCTTGCTTTCGCGGATTTCCCCCAAATTGGTCACAACAACGCATTTTCTTAGGGCATACGCAGTCAGCTCTTTTGCATTGCTCGCCGGATGCCACGCATAGGCAATCAGATAGTCCACATGATCGATCATATACCGGTTTGCTCTCACGATAGCGTACCGGCGGGGAACAGATTCCATGCCCGGTGGGTAGAAAGTACCATCAAACCCGGGTGGTGTTTCAATGGGGCGCTCTGCCGGATGATAGGAGAGCAGAAGCAGCAGGGATATTTCCGGATGTAACGCCTTTGCTGAGATAACAGCCCTTGCAGCCATGCGGTCAAAACCTCCGTAGTTACCGACAATGAATTCCGTAACACCATAGTGAACAATGTGATGCTCTACAGCCTCTGTAAGCGCTGAAAAGATTTCCTCGGAAGCTTCCCTGTGACCAATAAAGAAGGAGCTTTTCAAAGTAATCACCTATTCCAGTATTGAAAATCAAGAGTGGACCAGAACTGGTCCCATTATACCATAACCAACTCATAGAATAAACCCAAATGGACCAAATTAAGTCCAGTTGAGGTGTGGTTATGGAACAGAAGATTAAGCAGGATATTAGAATCGGTGAAAACATTCGAAAGATTCGGAAGATGCGTAAATTGGGTCAAACGGATCTGGTGCGTATCCTACAAATTGACGGCTGCGATATGACGCGAGAATGCCTTGTCAAAATTGAGAGGTGCACACAGCACATTCAGGCAAGTCAACTGCACGCAATAAAAAAGGCACTAAATACAACTTATGAGGAACTGATTGATGGTCCCGCGGACACGAATGAGCGGTGATTCGTATGAAGCCAAGAAAGCTGGAGCTAGGCGATCGTAACATCATCGGCAAGCGTGTTACCGAGGCGCGGCTAGCACAGGGAATGAAACAGGTGGAGCTGCTTGCCAAATTGCAGCTTGCCGGGATTGATATCAGTGTACCCGCACTGTCTTTACTGGAAGGTCAGAAACGCCCGGTATCAGATATTGAGCTGAATGCCCTGGCAGACATCCTGAATGTATCCGTGGACTGGCTGCTGGGAAGGGAATAAAAAACGCCGTCGATGCGAGTTGCTCTCACACCGACGGCGATGTTTATTTTATGCCCTGTCTTTCCTTAAAAAAAGCAAGAAATCCGGAAAGCAAAACACCAGCAAGAAGTTTAAAATTCCCGGTTTTCTGAAAAAGCATATTTGGGAACTATCCCCGCAGCTATCCCCCACGGCATTTTCGGTCGCTCCATTTTGCGTCAAAAAGTTAGAAAAACACCGGATTTCTTATCGAAATCCGGTGTTTTTATGGTTGCGGAGGCAGGACTCGAACCTACGACCTCCGGGTTATGAGCCCGACGAGCTTCCAACTGCTCTACTCCGCGATATTTTTTAGTACTCGGATAGTTTACCACAGCTTTGGGGTTTTGTCAAGCATTTCTTTTTGCCAAGTTATGGGAGTTTGTGTCAGGCGGTGGGACAGCAGGGCCCAGGTCCCGAAAAGACCCTCAAAACATAGCAGGCAAAAAAGCACCATGCCTCTTGGCATGGTGCTTTTCCTCTTCCGGCGGGACCTTCTTAACCCTCTGTCAGGTGGGAATAGTATTTGATAAGGGCGCTGTGGTCGCAGTTTCCATATCCGTGGCTGTGGAGCCATTGCAGGATCTCCTGGACCGCCGCCGCAGCGGGAACCGGGGCGCCTACGCTGTGGGCACAGGCCAGCGCATTGTTCAGGTCCTTGATGTGCAGGTCCACCTTGAACCCCGGTTTATCGTCTCCTGTCAGCATCATGGGGCCCTTGGCCTCCAAAACAGCGGAGCCTGCCAAGCCGCCCCGGATGGCCTGAAACACCAGGTTCGGGTCCACCCCTGCTTTTTCTGCCAGGGTCAGCGCCTCCGCCACCGCCCAGATGTTGCTGGCCACCACAATTTGGTTTGCCAGCTTGGCCGTGTTTCCAGCACCCACTTCTCCGCAGCGCACCGCAGAGCTTCCCATGGCCAGAAGCAGGGGTTTCAGGCGCAGAAACACCGACTCTTTGCCTCCCACCATAAAGGACAGCGTGCCGTCGATTGCCTTTGGCTCACCTCCGGACACCGGCGCGTCCAGCATTTCCACGCCCTTTTCCTGCAGCACCCCGTAAATCTCTCTGCTGACCACCGGGTTGATGGAACTGCAATCCACAAAAACCGCGCCGGGTTTCATATACTGGGCAAGGCCCTGGTTTCCCAGCATGACTTCCTTCACCTGGGGGGAATCCGGCAGCATGGTAATAACCACGTCGCACTCCGTTCCGATCTGCCGGGGCGTTGCCTCGGCGGCGCCGAATGACACGCAGGCTTCGATTGCCGGTCTGCTCCGGTTCCAGACAAGGACATCGGTATAGCCCCCCGCAATGAGCTTTCGCACCATGGGTTTTCCCATGATTCCCAGGCCGATAAAGCCGATTTTCATACAGATTCCTCCAATCTTCCAGGTTCCCTTCCTCAGCGCTTGATAAGCAGCACGGAAATGTCATTGACATTGGTGCCTGTGGGGCCGGTTTTGATGAGGCCATGGCACTTTTCCAAGGCGTGGTAGGCGTCGTTATTTTGCAGGACCGAGAAGATATCTACGCCCTGCTGCGTCAATACGTTCTGGCTCTCGCCGTCCACATAGCCTCCTGCGGCGTCGGTGGGGCCGTCGGTGCCGTCGGAGCCCAGGGAGAAAACCGCCGTGTCCTTCAGTCCCGCGATTCCCGGCGCCGCCGCCAGGGCCAGCTCCTGATTGCGTCCGCCCTTGCCGGTACCCGTCAAGTGCACCACCGTCTCGCCGCCCAGAATAAAGGCCAGGCTCTTTTCCGTATTCTCATGGTACTGGGCAATGTTCGCAAGCATCACCCCTGCGTCTCTTGCGGTGCAGGAAAGGCTGGCTGTCAGGGTGATCGGCTGGTATCCCAGCTCCTTGCAGGCCTCCGCCGCCGCAAGGCACAGCTGACGGAC
This sequence comes from Candidatus Faecousia faecipullorum, assembly GCA_018710805.1. Classification (GTDB taxonomy): domain Bacteria; phylum Bacillota; class Clostridia; order Oscillospirales; family Oscillospiraceae; genus Faecousia; species Faecousia faecipullorum. The sequence continues at coordinate 10,335 of DVJG01000159.1, read as the reverse complement.
GCTGCCTGTAATATGGGTCTCCACGTTGGAGAGGGCCTTGGGGGTTTCGATGTCCAGAAGTTCCTCCATCCGGGGCGTCATGGTAAGGCCGTATTTTTTCACAATGGCCTTGGCCTGGGCACTGGTGGAAGAGTCCGGATAGGCAGGTCCCGAGGCAATCATGTCCAGGGGGTCGCCGATGATGTCCGAAAGCACCACGGCAAAGACCCGGGCCGGGGCGCAAAGGGCCCCAAACTTTCCGCCTTTCACCGCGGAAAACCGCTTCCGCACCGTATTCATTTCCACGATGTCCGCGCCGCAGGCCAGAAGTTCCTTGGTCAGGCGGCTGAGGTCCTCTTCCGGAATCAGAGGCTTTTCAAACAGGGCGGAGCCGCCTCCGGACAGGAGAAACAGCACCGTATCCTGCTCCGTAAGGCCCGTGACCAGGTCAATGGCCGCCTGGGCGCCCCGGAAGGAATTTTCGTCCGGCACCGGGTGTCCGGCTTCGAAAATCCTAAGCTTCCCAATGGGGCCCATGCTGTGACCGTATTTTGTGATCACCACGCCGCAGTCGATTCGCGCTTCCAATTTGTCCGACGCCGCCTTTGCCATCTGCCAGGCGGCCTTGCCTGCGGCTACCAGGACGAGACGTCCGGAGCCGAAGCGGGCCGTTTCCAGGGCCTTGGCCACGGCGGTATCCGGCAGGGCAGCATGAAGGGCGGATTCCATTATCTTGTTTGCATCCAGACGCAGTGACATAAGCATTCCTCCATTATTTAAGGCAAAGGCTGCCGCAACCGTGCTCGCGGCAAGTTGCGGCAGCCAATTGGGTTTTGAGAATCAGATGAACAGGGAGACGATGAAGAGCAGAATGATAATGGTGATGCCCATGACGGCGGTCATGCCGGTCTGGCACTTGTAAGCATCCTCGGTCTTCATGTCAGAGAACTGGGACACGACCCAGAAGTAGGAGTCGTTGGCGTGAGAGGCAACCATAGAGCCAGTGCCGATGGCGAGAACCACCAGAACTCTTGCCACGGGAGAGGTGTAACCCATGACCTCCATGAGAGGAGCCATCATGCCGGCGGTGGTGATCATAGCCACAGTGGAAGCGCCCATAGCCAGCTTCAGGATCATGGCAATGACGAAGGGGATAAGCACGCCCAGGCCGGAGTTCACCAGGCCGCCCACGGAGTCGGCGATGGGCAGGCACTTGAGAATGGCGCCGAAGGAGCTGCCTGCGCCGGTGATGGCCAGGATAGCGGCGGAGTCGGTGACGCCCTGGGTGATCCACTTAAGGGTGTTGTCCTTTTCACTGCCGGGAATCAGGGTCATCGCCAGGAACACGCCCAGCAGCAGGGCAACCACGGGGTTACCAATGAACATAACAATCTGGTAAGCGATTCCGGTGCCCAGGGGCTTGGAGGGGAAGTCCACGATGGAAGCCAGAGCGATGAGGATAATGGGCAGGAGGATGGGAGAGAAGCTGTGCAGGGTGCCGGGGAGCTTGCCGTACTTTTCCTTCAGCTCATCCAGGGTGTACTCAGAGTTGGCGGGGATATGGATTTTGCTGGAAATCTTCTGGGCATAGATAACCGCCACAATGACAGCGGGGACGGAGACGATCAGGCCAATGAGAATGGTCAGGCCCAGGTCAGCGTTCAGGGTGCCGGCCATGGCAATGGGGCCGGGGGTAGGAGGCACCAGGCAGTGGGTGGCGTACAGGCCGCCGGACAGTGCCGTAGCCATGACGGCCAGAGAGGTGTTGGACTGCTGGGCCAGTGCGCGGCTGATGGGAGAGAGAACCACGAAGCCGGAATCACAGAACACGGGGATACCGGTCACATAACCCATGGCGCCGATGGCCACCACGCTGTTCTTTTCACCGACCAGCTTCAAAATGGCGTTTGCCATAGTCAGAGCCGCGCCGGTCTTTTCCAGAATGGTGCCGATGATGGTACCGCAGAGAATGACGATACCGATGCTGGTCATGATGCTGCCGAAGCCGTTCTTGACCTGATTCACGACTTCCGTAGGCGTGAGCCCGGAGTCCGGATAGATGGCACCCCAGATGAGGCCCACCAGAAGAGCAATCACCAACATGACAATGAAGGGATGCATCTTCAGCTTGGAGATTGCGATGACCATCAAAACCACTGCGGCGATGATCATAGCGAACAGTAAAAATGTTTGCATGGTTTTTCCTCCTTTTTATTTCAAGGCCCAACGGCCTTGTTTACGGGTCTCATATTCCAGCAGGAGGCGAACAACGAATTCCTGCTGAAAATCGGTATGGCGGCTCAGGGACAGTGCCTGAAGCAGTCGGCGCATTCGGTATTGCAGGGTATTTTTGTGGATAAACATGGCCTCCGCCGCCTGGGAAACACTGCGGTTTTTGTCATAATAGCACCGGGCGGTTTCCAGGAGCAGAAGGTACTCCCGGGGAGAGAAGGCTTCCAGGGCCTGGGAGCGGAGCTTCTCCAGAAATGCCTCGTCGGAGGACGCCACGCAGGAGAGCATATAGTGGCACCGGGTGGGCAGCTCTGCCATATCGTTCATGGCCTCCGGCGCCGAGTCGTCCAGAGCCGTGGCTTGGGCATAGGCCTTGGGGATATCCGTCAGGTCCCCCCAGGGGGCGGAAAAGGAGATGCGATAGGTCTCCAGCAGCTCCGGTGCCTCCTGCCGCAGTTTCTGGGACAGGGGCGTCTTCCGATGGCTCAGCACCAGTACCAGCCGATCGCTGATGATGCCGGAAAGGTCCTGCTGGGGCTGCAGGTATTCCTCCAGCTTTGACAGCATCCCCTGATCCTGGGGAAGGGACAGCGGCGCCCCGGTGGATTTGGACAGAACCGCCACCACCAGCGGCGGCGTCAGGTGAATGCCCTGGGCCCGCATCAGATAGCAGGCATCCGCCTGGGAATTTTCTTTGGGGAACAGCAGATCCGACAGAATGCGGCTTCGCAGCTCCGTAGAGGACAGCTTCGGGCTGGCCATGGCCTCCAGCTGATAGTACATGGCGGCGTACACTTCCAAAAGATGGGCCAGGTATTGGATTTCCGCCGGGTTTCCGTACATTCCCACCACACCGATGACCGTTCCGCAGACCCGCAGAGGCATATTGCACCCCTCTTTGGCGCCGGGGTAGTTGGCAAGTTCACTGCGCTGTATGTTCACCGCTTTTCCGGTCCGGACCGCTTCCAGGGCACCCTGATGGAAGGTCCCGATTCGCTCCGGCTCCGTGGAGGCGATGATGTAGCCCTCGGTGTTCATAATGTTGATGGTTCTGCCGCCCACCAGCTCCGAGGTGACCCGGACCAGCTCCTTTGCCAAGGATTCCAAAAGCATGTTTCTTTCCTCAGTCCAGGTCCAGGAAGATGCAGTCTCCCGACCCCATGTGGCAGCTTTTCACGGTCCGGTCCCGGCAGATGGCGCATTCCGCCGCTTCTCCCGAGCAGTGGCTCAGGCCCAGAATCTCCACTCCCATTTCCCGAAGCCGCCGAACGGTGCGGGATACCCGGGCCTCGTCCGCCTCCACCAGGTGGGTTCCGCCGAAAACACCGTAAACCGGCAGCGACAGCACTTTGTGGACGTGCTCTACCATATTCAGAATTCCGGGGTGGGAGCAGCCCACCAAAATCACCAGCTTGCCCCCCACATCCAGGGCAATGCAGATTTCATCTTCAAAATCATCCGGCACAAATCCCTGGTCCGTCAGCCGGACGAACCGTTCCGGGATGGTCTCAAATTCGTTCTTCCGGGGAAAGCCCGAGAGCAGGTAGACGCCTTTTGCCAGCTCCGTCACGTCGGCCACCTCCCGGTGGCTGACATGGTGCGCTTCCAAAAACGCCCGGTCAAATCCCGCGGAGAGGTCCGTATATTTTGTGCCGTCATAGGCAAATTTCGGCTCGAAAAACCGCTTTCCCGTATAAAGCAGCGGGCTTCCGCCGCCCATTTCCAGGAGGTCCCGATATCCCGCCGCGTGGTCGTAGTGGCTGTGGCTGAGCACCACCGCGTCCAGATTTCCCACATCCAGGCCCAGGCGGTGGGCATTCTCCCAGGGATGAGGGCCGGCGCCGCAGTCAAAGAGGAACCGGATTCCCCTGCCCTCCACCAAATAGGACAGCCCATGCTCATTGCACAGGGCCTTGTTTTCCGAAGGTTTGTTGTCCATCAGCGCTGTGATACGTACCATCGAGGTTCCTCCGCTTTCCATAGATTTTGGATATTTTTCATAGTTCCGCTTCCATATTCCTTCCGATTACCGTTATTATAGCCGATGAAATTCAAAAAGGGAATAGCATTTCTTTGGTACCGAAACTAAATTGCGTTAACAATTGTCTCACAGAATTGTGCTGAATGTCGAAAATCCACAAACGGAAGGATTTCCCTTGCGAAGCCTTTAGCCAGTATGTATAATAGACAAAAAAATTGCCGGGAGGCGTTTGGGATGATTCGAGGATTTTGGCAGAGCAGGCTGGCATATTGGGCTGTCTTGGCCCTTTCCGGGCTGATTGCGGTGCTCATCTGGGTCCTGGACCGGAGTTATCCCATTTTCGTTCCGATTCTGGCCTCCGCCCTGATGCTGGCCATCGGCTTTCTCACTGCCAGGATTCTGGGCAATCTGGTATCCAGCCATCTGAACACCCGGTATCTGGGACTTCTGCACATGGAGCTGGACCCCAAAGCGTTTCTGCTGGCCTATGGATCCGTCCCCGGCAAACTGAAGCCGGGCAGCCGCAATCAGGTCATTGCCAGCGCGTACTTGGCCGACGGCTATGCCGCCGCAGGGGAGTTTGACCGGGCAATGGCAGTTCTCTCCCCCTGCTCCTTCGGAACCGACAAGGCTCTGAAAGGTTTGTACTATAATAATCTCTCCGCCTATGCCCTGGGCAAAGGGGACCTGGAAGCCGCCCGGGCCGCCATGGGCGTTCTGGAAGAGACCATCGAAGAAACCCGCTTTACAAACACCTCTCTGTCTCAGAACCTGGAGGGCAGTCTTCGGCTTTACCGCTCATGGGTGGGAAGCCTCACGGGAGGAACCGTAGAGGGGGAATGGCTCCGGGACCTGACCCGAGAGGCCCCCTATAAGCTCCGCCGCCTGGAAGCCGCCCGGGTTCTTGCCCAGGATGCCGCCGGCCGGGAAGACTGGGCCGCCGCCAGAACCTACTGGAAGTTTCTGAGCCAGGAGGGCGGAAAAACCTATTACAAAAGCTGGGCAGACCGCCAGGAGAATCAAAGGACACGGTAATGCTTCCGTCCTGCAGCAAAGCCCCGCCGCCTGAATTTTCAGGCGGCGGGGCTTTTGGTTATTGCGTTATCTCATGAATCCCCAGAACGGGAAGTTTTCCATTCCCTGCTGGGCGCTTTGCTCCTTGATTTCCTCCTGGGCCAAGGCGTTTTGGATTTGCTCCTCCACGGTGAGCGTCAGTTCCATGGTCTCTCCCTTGCGATAGACGGTAAGGTTCAGGGAGTCTCCGGCGCTCATGGCCTTTACAATCTTCACCAGGTCGTTGCTTCCCGTAATGTCCTGGCCGTTGGCCCGGGTGACGATATCGCCTACCTGAAGGCCCGCTTTTTCCGCAGGGCTGTCTTCCACAACTTCCCGAATGACGGCGCCCTGGGGCAGGCCGTAGATTGTGGCATCCTGGCCCACATCCGTCAGGCTCACGCCGATATAGGGCTTGGCGATATAGCCCTTTTCAATGATGCTCTCCACAATGGGGCGGACCGTATTGATGGGAATGGCAAAGCCTATGTTGTCGATGGTGGCGCCGCTGCTGGAGCTTCCGGAATACTTGGCGTTGACCACGCCGACCACCTCGCCATGGAGGTTAAAGAGGGCGCCGCCGGAGTTGCCGGAGTTGATGGCGGTGTCGGTCTGAATGAGGTTCATGGTAAGGCCGCCGGACATGGTCACCTGACGGTCCATGGCACTGACGGAGCCCCGGGTCAGGGAGAAGGTCAGCTCGCCCAAGGGGTTGCCGATGGCAACCACGTCGTCGCCAACGTTCAGGTCGTCAGAGTCCCCCAGCACCACAGGGGTCAGATTCTCGGCATCCACCTTCAGAACCGCAATGTCGTTGGATTCATCGTAGCCCACGATTTTGGCATCGTAGGTGGTGCCGTCATACATGGCAACGGTAACGGTGTCCGAGTCCTCAATAACATGGTAGTTGGTAAGGATATAGCCGTCGGAAGAGATGATGAAGCCGGAGCCTGCTGCGGCGGCCTGGGTGGGGAAGCCCCAGAAATTCTGGGTGGTAATGGAAGTGGTGATGCCCACGGTGGAAGCAGCGTTGGCGGCATAGACCTCCGCAGGGGTCAGAAGCTTGCTGGTATCCACCTGGACGGTCTGGATCACGCTCTTCTGCCGCAGACCTTCCAGCATTGCCGTGACCTCGCCGCCGGGAACCGCGCTCTTTTTATTCATAATTCCCTGTCCCAGAAGGACGCCTCCGGCGCCCAGGGCACTGCCAAGCAGGGAAAAGCACAGGGCCAGGGCAATGATCTTTCCGGCGCCGCTTTTTTTCTTGGGCTTGGGCGCCTCATAGGGGGGAAACCCTTCCCCGGGGGTTTGATGGTTGTAGGAATAAAATCCGTCTTGTTTCTCGTAGTCGCTCATAATCGTTCCTCCTAAGCATTCCGCCGGCTCCCGCAGGGAAAGGAGAGGCAGGATGCTGTGATTTATTTGTTTGAATATAACATACTCCCCATTGCTTAAGAAATTTAGAACCCTTTGGGACGAAAATAAGAAGGTTCTGTGAATAATTTGTTGCGTCCCCCAGACGGTTGCAAAACACGCTCCCCTATGGTAAAATGGGGGCAATCCAGATAAAGTGAGGATAGCGTATGAACCGTATTGTGACCATGGTCCTGAAAAATACGTTTTTGGTCCCCGGCGCCTGGGGAAAGCTCTGCCGCTATGCAAAGCACCCCGAAAAATACGAGGAAAAGGAGATGTACGGCTTTATCCGGGACATTCTTCTCCGGGGCATCCGGTCGGGAAACATTCACATTCTCTCCTCGGGCCAGGAAAACCTTCCAAAGGAGGGAGGCTTCATGCTCTACGGCAACCACCAGGGTATGTTCGACCCCCTGGCTGTGGTGGCTACCTGTCAGCGGCCTTTGGGCGTTGTCATGAAAAAGGAGCTGTATAACATCCCCTTTATCCACCAGGTTGCCCTTTGCACCAAGTCCTTTGCCATGGACCGGGAGGACGTGCGCCAGAGCCTGACGGTCATTCAGCAGGTGACCACGGAGGTAAAAAAGGGCCGGGCCTATCTCATTTTCCCCGAGGGCACCAGAAGCCGTCTGGGCAACGAAATGGTGGATTTCCACAGCGGAAGCTTCCGCTGCGCCCTGCGGAGCAAATGTCCCATTGTGCCCATAGCCCTCATCGACTGCTTCAAGGTCCTGGACCAGCAGGGAAGCGCCCCGGTGTCGGTGCAGATTCACTACCTCAAGCCCATTCCCTGGGAGGAATACAAGGACCTTGCCACCACCGAGATTGCCGCACTGGTGAAAAGCAGAATTGCAGAAAAGATTCAGGCGGTCACCGCAGAATAACCCAGAAAAAACGGGGAGGGTTTTCACCCTCCCCAAATCTTTTTTTCCGATGGATTCAGCGGTGCTCTCCCAGGAAGAACAGAGCCACGGTGCCGGGGCCCGAGTGGGAGCCGATGACGGCGCCTACGTAGCTGATGACCACTTCCTTCACGCCGCACTTTTCTTTGAGCTGCTTTTCCACATACCGGGCGTCCTCCAGGCAGTCGCCGTGGGACAGGAAAACCGTGGAATTGTCGTAGCCCGCTCCCAGCTCCTGGAGCTTCTTCACCAGGGCATCCAAAGACCCCCGGCGGCCCCGGGCCTTCGCCATGTTGATCAGGTGTCCCTCGTCGTCCATGTGGAGCACGGGCTTGATCTGCAGCATGGTGCCCACCACGGCAGTGGCGGCGCTGATGCGTCCGCCGCGCTTTAAATACATGAGGTCGTCCACGGTGAACCAGTGGCACAGGTGGAACTTATTCTCCTCCACCCAGGCGGACACTTCCTCCAGGCTCTTTCCCTGGTCCCGGAGCTTACAGGCGTACCACACCAGCAGGCCCTGGCCCAGAGAGGCGCAGAGGGTATCCACCACGATGATCTTCCGCTCCGGGAATTCCTCTTTCAGTTCTTCGGCGGCAATGACCGCAGACTGGTAGGTGGTGGAAAGGCCCGAGGAGAAGGCCAGTACAAGAACATCCTTCCCGTTTTGGAGATGGGGCCGCATGGCGCTGTCCCAGCCCTGGGGATTGACGGCAGCGGTGGTTGCCACTTCTCCGTTTCGCAGGCCGTCGTAGACCTCCTTCAGACTGTCGTCGTTCCGGTCGTTGGCAGACACCCCACGAAAGGTGATGGTAAGCGGCAGCATGGTGAGGTTCAGCTGCTCATACATGGGGGTGGGAAAATCGCAGGCGGAATCGGTAATGATTTGATAAGGCATGGTTTTCACGCTCCGAATGAAAAATTTGATAGACAGAAGCTTTCCCCGGGAGTATAATGGTGGAAAGTTTCATTGCCACCATAGCATACAATATTTTAGGGGTAAAGTCACCCCATTTCCGGGAAATTATGTCCGGCTTTCCCTCTACCAGCTGTAGAATCCCCGGTTCTACTGACAGTAGAGACGAAAAAGTTGGGTTTTTCCCGAGTTTGGAGGAATATTATGGGAGACCTTCTGGTTCGTCTCTTTGTAAAAGACCATGAAAATTTAGAGGACAGCCGGGTCCGCACAGCCATCGGGTCCCTGTCCGGGGCTGTCGGCATCTGCTGCAATCTGGCGCTGTGCCTGGGAAAGCTCCTGGCGGGCCTTCTTTCGGGCTCCGTATCCATCACCGCCGACGCCCTGAATAACCTCTCCGACGCCTCCGGGTCCATTGTGACCCTCATCGGCTTCCGCATTTCCGAGAAGCCTGCGGACGAGGACCATCCCTACGGCCATGCCCGGGCAGAGTACCTGTCGGGCCTTGCGGTGGCGGCGCTGATTCTGGTCATCGGCCTGGAACTGGTGAACACCTCCGTGGATAAAATTCTCCACCCCACCGCCGTGGAGTTCTCTCCCGTGGTGGCGGCGGTGCTGGCTGCCTCCATTGCCGTGAAGCTGTGGATGTGCCTCTTTAACCGGAACCTGGGCAGGAAAATCAACTCCACCACATTGCTCGCCACCTCCGACGACAGCCGGAACGACTGCATCACCACCTCCGCAGTGCTTCTGGCCGCCGTGATCGAGACGATCTTCGACGTCCGGGTGGACGGCTACATGGGTCTGTGCGTGGCAGTGTTCATCCTCTACAGCGGCTGGAACCTGGCAAAGGAAACCATCTCTCCCCTGCTGGGCGAAAACGCCAGCCCGGAGCTGGCGAAAAAAATTGTGGACTACATAGGGGCCCAGCCCAAGGTTTTGGGCTATCATGACCTTATGGTCCACGACTACGGCCCCGGTCAGCGCTTCGCCAGCCTCCATGTGGAGATGGACTACCGGGAGGACCCGCTGGAGTGCCACGAGCTCATCGACGCCATGGAACGGGAGTGCCTGAAAAGCCACAATGTACATCTCGTCATCCACTACGACCCGGTCTGCGTGGACGACCCGGAGCTCAACGCCCTGAAAGAGCGGACCCAGGCCATTTTGAAAGCCAGGGACCCCCGGCTGGACCTCCACGATTTTCGCATGACCCAGGGCAAGCGCCATGTGAATGTGCTCTTCGATGTGAGCCTTCCCAGCGACCTGAGAGGCGAAACCGACAGCATTCTCTCGGAGATTTCTCAGGCGCTCAACGACGGCCAGGTCCCTCAGTACCATGTAAAAATCACCTTCGACAGCGCATCCTTTAATCAGAAGGTAGATTGAAGAGAAAGCTTCCAGTTTTTGAAAACATATGGGGAGGGCCAAGGCCCTCCCCTCAGCTTGTCAAAAAAGCCTCCCAGAGTTTGCCGCCTGGGGCGGCAAAGAAAGTCAAAAAATTTTCCGCCGGGGCGCGTACCTGGCGGAAAATACTTCTCAGACTGCAAGTGTGGAATTTGTCCCCGGGGGGACAAATTATGCGCGCAGCAGGCTGCCAAAGTTTGCAGGAAAAGCGGGCTTTTCCCACAGCCTCTGAGGAGGGCAAATGCCCTCCCCGTTTACCGTTTTGACAGCACTTTGAAGCTCCCCATGAGCAGGCAGGCCCAGAGAAAAAGGCTCAGGGCCCAGTAGCCGCTGCAGATCATGGGACTGGACACGATGGTGAGAATCCCATGGAGCACATTTCCCAGGGTCTCGGAACCCAGGGCCGTGAGAAAGTTCAGCGCCAGCAGCAGTCCCGTAGCGCCCAGGGA
>DVJG01000021.1 GCA_018710805.1 Candidatus Faecousia faecipullorum | reverse complement strand
TTGTGCTCTTCCTCTTTGAAAACGGCAAGGCCGCCAAGGTGCCCCTTTCCGCCTACGAGACCAAAACCAACCGGAAAAAGCTCACAGGGGCCTACTCCGACAAGAGCCCCCTGGTCAAAGTATTGGAGCTTCCCGCTGATGCCCAGCTTGCGGTGTATTCCTCTGATGGCCGCTGTGCCATTTTCTCCACGGCCCTGCTTCTGCCAAAGACCACCCGAAACACCCAGGGCGTGGCGGTGCTGAGTCTCAAGAAAAAGGCGGTGCTGCAGGATGCGCTGCTTCTGGAGCAGAGCGGCATTGTCAGCGAGAGCCGCTACCGGGTCAAGACCCTGCCCTCGGCGGGCGCCGTCCTCCGGGAAGAGGATTCTGCGGAAAAACAGCAGTCCTTTGACGTTTGATTTACGAAAACCATAGGATAAAAAATATGGAAAGAAGGTGCCCTATGGGCCAATTTTGGAAGAAATATCGCTGGGTTTTTGAAACCGTTCTGGGCAGCGCTCTGTTTGCAGCGGGATTTACCCTGTTTCTGCAGCCAAATGACGTAAGCCCCGGCGGTGTGTCCGGCCTTGCCCTGATTCTCATTGAAGTGCTGGGGTTCGGCAAGGTGGGTACCCTCACCATCCTTATTAACCTGCCCCTCTTTATCCTTGGCGGCATGAAAATCGGAAAGCGCTTCTTTTGGGGCAGCCTTGTTGGTATGTTCCTCAGCTCCGTGCTGATTGATGCCTTTGCCATTATTCCCATGCCCACCCTGGACCCGCTGATTGCGGTGCTCTATGGAGGCGTCATCTGCGGCTTTGGGCTGGGATTGGTCTTTGTCTGCGGCAGCTCCACCGGCGGCACGGATATTCTGGCACGGCTTCTGAAGCTCCGCTACCGCAATGTGCCCATTGGCCAGATCACCATGGCTCTGGACGCCATGGTGGTGATTCTGACAGGCGTGGTGTTCCAGGACATCACCAAGGCCCTTTATACGGGGATCACGGTGTTCCTTGTGGGTAAGGTCATTGATGCGGTGGTCTACCGCTTCGACTATTCCCATGTGGCCCTGGTGATTTCCAGGGAGTATGAGGCCATTGCCGAAGGAATCAGCGAAAAACTGGACAGAGGCTGCACCTACCTCCACGGAGAGGGAAGCTATAGCCATCAGGGTACCAAAGTGGTTCTGGCGGCAGTGAAAAAACAGCAGATTACGGAGCTCAAGGAGCTGGTCATGGCAATCGACCCGGGCGCCTTTGTCATTGTTCAGGAGGCCCACCAGGTCCTGGGCGACGGCTTCTCGAGATTCTCAAAACAATCGCTCTGAAAAAGAAAGGAGGGGCTTCATGAAGATAAAATTAATCGCGTTCTGCCTGAGCGTGAGCCTGTTTCTTACGGGATGCAGCTTTCTGGACGGGAGTTATCTCTCTATTGAGCCCCACCGGGAACAGCGGCAAAGCATTCAAACCGGAACCATCCATGCTGCCAGCTACCAGGACCTGGTCCAGGCTCTGGAACAGCTGATCGACAGCGGTGCGGAAATGGGGGTCATCGTGGTTCAGGACTACCCGGCGGAGAACATCGAAGAGCAGATGGTTACGGCAGCGGATTTTGTGTCCCAAGCCTACGCCATCGGCGCCTTTGCCGTGGAGAAAATTGATCTGGAACTGGGCACCAGCGGCGGCACAGCGGCCATTGCCGTGACCATCCGCTATCGCCGAAGCCTCTCGGAAATTGAGAGCATCCGCCAGGTGTCGAATATGGACGCCGCCGAAAAGGCCATCTACCAGGCCCTTGAGCGGTGCGACGCAGGCGTTGTGCTGCTGGTGGACCGATATGCCTACCGGGACCTGACACTGACGGTGCAGAACTATGCAGTGGAGAATCCCCAGGTCGTCATGGAAGTGCCCATTGTCACGGAGTCCACCTATGGCATTGGAAGGCAGCGGGTCATTGAACTGGCCTTTACCTACCAGAACAGCCGGGATGCCCTGCGGCAGATGCAGGACCAGGTTCAGCCTGTGTTCAATTCCGCAGTGCTTTACGTCAGCGGCGACGGTCAGGCCTGGCAGAAATACGCCCAGCTCTATGGCTTCCTTATGGAGCGTTTTGATTATACCATTGAGACTTCCATCACCCCGGCGTACAGCCTTCTGCGCCATGGCGTGGGAGACAGCCGCGCCTTTGCCACGGTTTACGCTGCAATGTGCCGCAGTGCGGGCCTGGAGTGCCAGGTGGTGACAGGCACCCGGGAAGGGGAGCCCTGGACCTGGAACATGATCACGGAAGGGGAGAACCACTATCATGTGGACCTTCTGCGATGCTCCCAGGAGGGGGAATTCCGCCGTTTGACCGATGCAGAGATGGGAGGCTATGTCTGGGACTACTCGGCATACTCAGAAGGTGAGGGCCCGTCCCAGCGCACCCAGGAGCAGGGAAGCGGCCAGTAAAACTATTTTGCAATTTTCAAAAAAAGGACTTGACTTTTCGGGAGAATCCGCTATAATAAGCCATGTTCCCGCGGGTGTAGCTCATCTGGTAGAGCGCCACCTTGCCAAGGTGGAGGTAGCGGGTTCGAGCCCCGTCACCCGCTCCAAAAATCCGATGCGTAAGCATCGGATTTTTTTATGTGTTAAGAAGCCACAGCAAAAAGCCTTGCAGAGTTTGCCGCCGTGGGCGCACAAAGCCTGCGCGCAGGAGACTGCAAAAAAACTGTCAAAAAGCCCCCACAGGGGATTTTTGACAGTCTAAGCAGACGGCTCAGCCGTCTGCTTTTTGCTTGCCTATTCTCTGAATCAGCCCAATGATCTGCCCCGAAAGGAGCACGGTGAGAATGGAATAGGCGATTCTTTTAAATGGAATGTAGCTGAGGGACATAATAAGAACCGTAAGGTCGCTGGCCATGTACACCCGCTCCACGGGAATGCCCGTCAGGTGCTGGACGCTCATGGCCAGGGCGTCGTCGCCGCTGGTGGCGCCGCCCACACGGACGCAGAGCCCTGCGCCGATACCGATAAAGAGGGCTCCCACAATGGCAGCCAGCAGAGGCATACTGGCGATTTGGGGCCAGAGAGGCGGGAACTGCTCGCAAATGGCGTAGCAGGCGGAATAGCCGCAGGCCGCCGCCAGGGAATAGCCCACGAAGGTTGCACCCAGGGTCTTAAAGCCCAGGCCGTAACAGGCGGCGTTCAGAATAAAACTGGTCACTGCCGGAGAAAGGCTGAACCAGTGGTCCAGAAGGAGGATGAGGCCGAAAATGCCGCCCTCCGTGACGCCGGAAATGGCGTGGATATTGTACATCCCAAAGGCCTGGAGAGCCGAGGCGAGAAATGCCACCAGGCAGTGGGAGAATTTCAGCTTTGGAATGTGCAGCTTGGGAAAATTCATGAATTAAGATTTCCTTCCTTTATCATAATAAATACGGCGTTTGGATTCCATTCCGGGGGCTTCGGGGCCATCTATGGCGAAAAGCCCATAGACATCTCCGGAACGCCGCTCCAAATCCCAGCAGGGAGAATCCGGCGTTTCGCCTGCATTCTTGAAAAATGCCCGGTGAGTGGAATTTTTCAGGATTTCCCGCCCTCGGTCATTGAAGGCCAAAATCCTGGCATAAGGGGCAGGGGAGAGAAGAGCTTCTTCCGTGATGCCCAGCACGGCGCAGAGAACCATCCGGTCCAGCCGGGTCCGGGTGTAGCGCTTGGACTTCATGGCGGTGAGAATATCCTCCAGGGTTGTTTCGGCTTGCCTTGCATGGAGGAGTTTCCGCCATAGCCCTTCTCCGCCGTAGGGAAGACGGCTCAGCTCCGCTTCCGTCATGGTCCGGAGCCGATAGAGAACGGCCTTTTCTCCCGCAGCAAGGCTGTGCAGAGGCGCACTTTCAAAGAGATCCGCCGCTTCTTCCGGAACATAGGGCCGCCAATCGCCGCCGGAGAGAAGAAGCTGCCGCAGAGCAGTAGCCGAAGGATTTTCTGGGTCCGGTTTCCTGTCATGGTAATCGCCTTTTCGCTGAATGGGGAAGATATCCAAAGGGGAGCCCTGGCTCAGAATGGCCTTGCAGTATTCCACGGATAAGATATCGTTGGGACGGTTGAGAAGATCGGAAGAAAGGCCCATGGCTGCAAGCGCCGCCTGCCGGGCGGCGGGGAAGGACTTCCCGGTGTCCAGCTCCCGGCGCAGATGCGGCTGAAAATCCGCCTGCAAAAGCGCCTGGGCTGTAGCCATCAGGCTCTCCCAATTCCCGGTTTCGGAGCCGAAGCAGAGGATATCGCAGAGCTTCGACAAAATCGCCACTCCGCCGGACGCAAACCCCTCTGCTGAGGACAGGCAAACGGTGAGAGGGAGTTCCACCACCAGATCGGCGCCGCAGGCAACGGCTGCCTTGGCACGGAGGGACTTGTCAAAGATGGCGGGGGCGCCCCGCTGAACGAAATTGCCGCTCATGGCGCAGACGATGCCTGTGTCAGCGCCAAATTCGGCCCGAATGGCCTCCATCTGCTTGCGGTGGCCTCTGTGCAGGGGGTTATATTCGCAGACGATGCCCACGTTCATAAAAAAATCCCTCCTTTTCCATGAAAAATTTCCCTAAGGGGGTTGAGATATGGGGAAAGATGGTCTATAATGTTCCTAGCTTATGCTATCATACCACAAGTTGTTCCAAAAGAAAATATTTAATTTAGGAGGCAACCCCAGCATGAATATTCTGATCATCAATGCCGGCTCTTCCAGCCTGAAGTACCAGCTCATGGATCCCGAGACCGGCGTGGTCTCTGCCAAGGGCCTGTGCGAGCGCATCTACATCGACGGCCGTCTGACCCACAAGGTCGGCGACAAGAAGGTTGTGAAGGACATCCCCATGCCCACCCACTCTGAAGCCATCCAGGCGGTTCTCGCCATTCTGGTGGACCCTGTCGAAGGTGTTATCAACTCCACCGATGAGATTGACGCTGTTGGCCACCGGGTTCTGCATGGCGGCATGGAGTTCTTCGACTCCTGCATCATCAATGACGAAGTCATTGCCGCCATCGAGAAGTGCATCCCCCTGGGCCCCCTGCACAACCCCGCCAACCTCATGGGCATCCGTGCCTGCCAGGCTGTTATGCCCAATACGCCCCAGGTTGCCGTGTTCGACACTGCGTTCCATATGACCATGCCCCCTGTTGCCTACCGCTATGCCATTCCCACCGAGTACTATAAGAATGACTCCATCCGCCGCTACGGCTTCCACGGCACCTCTCACAAGTACGTCACCAAGCGTGCCATTGAGCTCATGGGCCGCAAGGAAATGAAGCTGGTGAACTGCCACCTGGGCAACGGCTCTTCTCTGTCCGCTGTGAAGGACGGCAAGTGCCAGGATACCTCCATGGGTCTGACTCCTCTGGCCGGCGTGCCCATGGGCACCCGTTCCGGCGACCTGGATCCCGCTGTGGTGCAGTTCGTCATGAACAAGTACGGTATGTCCGCTGACGAGTGCCTGAATATGCTGAACAAGAAGTCCGGCGTGCTGGCCCTGTCCGGCGTGTCCTCCGACTTCCGTGACATCGAGGACGGCGCTGCTGCCGGCAACGAAGACTGCGCTCTGGCCCTGGATAAGTTCGCCTATGAAGTCCGCAAGTACGTTGGCTCCTATGCTGCCGCTCTGGGCGGTCTGGACTGCCTGGTGTTCACTGCCGGTGTAGGCGAGAACTCCCCCGAAATGCGTGAGCGCATCTGCGAGGGCCTGGAGTTCCTGGGCGTGAAGCTGGATCCCCAGAAGAACGCCGTCCGCGGCAAGGAGACCATTATCTCCGCTGACGACTCCAAGGTCACCGTATGGGTCATTCCCACCAACGAAGAGCTGATGATTGCTCAGGATACCGCTGACCTGGTTAAGGCTGCAAAGTAAGCGCCGACTCACATACATAGAGCCGCCGGAAACGGCGGCTCTATTTTATAAGGAGGAATGTTTATGGAATCTGCTGCTGAGCGCTTTCTGCGCTATGTGCGCTTTGACACCCAGTCCGATGAAGAATCGGAAACCGCCCCGTCCACTGCAAAACAGAAGATTTTGGCAGAGGCGTTGGTGGATGAAATGAAGGCAATGGGCATTGACGATGCCCGCATGGATGAATTTGGCTATGTCTACGGCACCGTTCCCGGTGACCCCGCCCTTCCCACCATTGGCCTGATCGCCCATATGGACACCTCCCCCGATGCTTCCGGCGCGAATATCCAGGCGAAAATCGTGGACTACTGTGGCGGCGACATCTGCCTGAACGAGGAAAAGGGAATCTATCTCAGCCCCAAGGACTACCCGGCGTTAAAGGAGCACGTGGGTAAGCACCTCATCGTCACCGACGGCACCACGCTGCTGGGCGCCGACGACAAGGCGGGCATAGCGGAAATCCTCACCGCCGCCCAGCGTCTGCTTCACAGCGGCCAGCGCCATGCAACGCTGAAAATCGGCTTCACCCCCGACGAGGAGGTGGGCAGAGGTGCAGACAACTTTGATTTGGATCACTTCGGGGCGGACTATGCCTATACGTCCGACGGCGGCACCATGGGGGAAATTGAGTACGAGAACTTCAACGCCGCCGGGGCCAAGGTCACGGTCCATGGCCGGAACATTCACCCCGGCTCCGCCAAGGATAAAATGGTGAACTCCCAGCTCATTGCTATGGAATTCCACGGGCTCCTTCCCGCCGCCCAGCGGCCGGAACATACGGAAGGGTATGAGGGCTTCTTCCACCTGTGCGGAATGTCCGGCGAAGTGGAGGAAACCACCCTCCACTATATTATCCGGGACCATAGCCTGGAAAAATTTGAAGAAAAGAAGAAGCTCATGACCGCTGCCGGGGAATTTATCAACCGGAAATACGGAAAAGGTACCCTGGACCTGGACCTTCGGGACAGCTACTACAATATGAAGGAAAAGATTGAACCCTGTATGTACGTGGTGGACCGGGCCATGGATGCCATGCGCGCCGTGGGTATGGAGCCCAAGGCGGTGCCCATCCGCGGCGGCACGGACGGCGCCCGGCTCAGCTGGCAGGGACTCCCATGTCCCAACCTCTGCACCGGCGGTGAAAACTACCATGGCAGATTTGAGTATATCCCCGTGGAGGACATGGAAACCTGCACGGAAATGCTGGTGAAAATCCTGACGAATTTCTAAAAATTGGCCCGTACCATCGGTACGGGCCTTAGACTGTCAAAAATCCTCATTGAGGCTTTTTGACAGGTGTTTTGCAGTCTCCTGCGCGCACTCCTTGTGCGCCGCAGCGCACAACTCGCACACTTGGAGCCTGAGAAGTGTTTTCTGCCAGGTACATGCCCCGGCAGAAAACGCATTGGATTTTATTTGCCGCCAAAGGCGGCAAACTCTGCGAGGCCTCTTTTTAGAACTTTTTACTGTAATACAGCTTGAAAATGGCGGTGGTCAGGGAGACAAAGAGAACGCAGCCGAGAATTGTCAGTCCCACGGGAATGCTGAAATATCCGCCCACAATGGCCGCAGCCAAACCCAACAGAAGAAAGACCCGCAGAGCAGTGGCCTGGGCGCAGGTCACGACCTGTGCCATCCGCTCGTCGTGCTCCTTGACGTAGTATTTCTTGAGCTTCTCTTCGCTCCGGAGAGCCAGGAGGCTTTTTACCAGGCCGATTACCACAAGCACCAGGATGCCAAAGGAAGTCCCGCTGCAAAAGCCACGCCACATGGACTGATAGTGACTGTTCCCGACTGCGGGAGCCACAGACACGATTCCGGCTTCTGCCAGGAAGCCAAATGCGGAAAAGACGGCCAGAATGACACAGACAATGGAAAAAACCACACACTGGATTTTCAGCTTTTCTCTGTATGCTTTCATGATAAATCCTCCAAATCCGAAAAATCAAACACTTCTTCAATGGTCAGCCCAAAGTAATGGGCAATTTTGTAGGCCAGCGTCAGGGAGGCGGTGTACTTCCCCACCTCGATGGAGGTGATGGTCTGCCGGGTGGTGCCCACGGCCTCAGCCAGCTCCTCTTGGGAGAGCTTCCGGAGTTTCCGGAGTTCACGGATTTTACTTTTCATTGAACACGTCCTCTCTTGCCCAGC
>DVJG01000158.1 GCA_018710805.1 Candidatus Faecousia faecipullorum | reverse complement strand
CGGGAGGTCAGGTCACCGTTGTAGCCGTTCTTGAGGTTCACGCCCACCTCGGATGCTGCCTGCATCTTGAACTTGTCCATGGCATCCCGGGCCTGGGGAACGTTCAGAGTGTTGCTGTTCTTCATATTGATTCTCTCCTTTTCGTTTTTCTCGGAAAGCAAAGACGCTTTCCGATGGAAAACGACTTTTTTCTTTCCGTAACCCTATCTTTTCCCGCAGGAGAGATTGTATGTCTGGACGTTTCCGGAAAGAAGGGCAGATGCTTCCAAAGCGGGATTTTTATGTTGCTGCGTTTCGATTATTTCTGAAAAAAGAAACAGAGCTATTTGATAAAATGTATGTCCAAAACAGTCGGGAGGGTTCATGTTCATTCTTCCATGCTTCGGCGCGGTTCCTGGGGCGCTGCGGTGTTCAGCCATTTGACAAAAATGCACAAAAAGTCTTTCCAAATGTTTTCCTTTCTGGTATACTAAAGACAGATTTCGGAAAGGCAGGGAAACCATGGGAAACAAGAAGCGAAAACTGGGGAGCATTCGAACCCGGATGATGGGGATGCTGTTGCTTGTCAATGTGGCGATTATTCTGCTCTTATCCACGACCACCTATGCCTTCTACCGGGATACCTTTGTCCAGGAGATTGCCTCAGCCCGCGCCGACGTATCCCGGCAAATCGCAGAGCGGACAAAGCAGTTCAAGGCCAATCTCTATACCGTTTCCAACCTCTATTACACAGACCCGGAATTCCGGGCCTACACACGGGATTTGAGCCAGGAGAACAGCAGTGCGTTCAGGGACTATATGGAAAAGACAACCCGGCAGGTTATCAAATCCTTTGGCCAGGACGACTTGAACTTTTATGTGGTGTACCTTTCTGCAGACGGCATCGGCTACTGTTCCAGGTCCGTGAGTGAAAACTACGACTACATGAATCCGGAAGGACGGCTGTGGTATCGGGACCTGAGCCGGGAAAATGGCGGCATTGTAGACGTGGCGGGGTTTAAGGATGACGAGCTGGGCATTCGGGTTTTTTCCGCTGCGCGGACGGTTCTGGATGAAACTGGAGACCCTGTGGGCTACCTTATGGTCAACGCCGATGAACGGTATATGTATCAGATGTACCACGACGTGATTCTGGGCGGGAAAAGCGAGATCTACGTCACCACCGATAAGGGACAGATTGTTTCCAGCAGTAAGGAAAAAATCGTGGGCTACTCCTATTTCAATATGCAGACCCTGGAAGACAGAATTGGGGACAGGGGTTATATGATTGCGGATATTGCAGGAGAAAAGGCCCTCTTTACCCGTTACTGCGACCCGGAGAGCAAATTTACCATATTTGAAGAGATTCCTTTGGAAAGCCTGCTGAATCCTTTGGCAGCAGTCCAGCGAACCACGGTGCTGCTGGCGGCGCTGGCGCTGGTCCTGGGCACCCTCCTTGCCTGGCATTTTTCCGACCGGATTGCCAGACCCATTCGTTCCCTGTGTGCCGACGTCAAATGCGTGGAGGAGGGAGATCTGAACCATAAGTTTTCCTCCAACCACTATTCGGAAGTGGACGACCTGAGCCAGGGCATGGACAAAATGCTGTCTCAGATTCGGAGCCTCATTGCGGATGTCCAGCAGCAGGAAGAGCAGAAACGAAAAATGGAGCTCAACTGGCTTCAGGCTCAGATTAATCCCCATTTCATCTACAACACCCTGTTTTCTGTCAAGTGCATGGTGGAGATGGAGCGTAATCAGGACGCCGCCACAATGCTGACCCTCTTTATCCAGATGCTCCGGGATACCCTGTCCTCTTCAGACAAGATGATTACGGTGAAGGAACAGATGGAGGGACTGCAGCAGTACCTGGCTTTACAGAAGCTTCGGTATGAAAACGCTTTTGACGGCTTCGTGGAATACGACGATGCAGCGGCGGACTGCTACATTCCGAAACTTCTGATTCAGCCCTTGGCTGAGAATGCCATCCAGCATGGCATTGAAATTTCCGGCCAAGGCGGTATGATTACGGTAATCGCCCGACGGCAGGGAGACGCCATTTCCATCGAAGTGGAGGACAACGGCGTGGGTATGACGAAGGAGCGTATTGCCGAGGTTATGGATGGTACAGACGCTTCCGGGAAACCGGACCGGCCTCATATTGGGGTCCGGAATATCCACGAGCGGATTCGGCTCTATTTTGGAGAACCCTGGGGCCTGACCATAGAAAGTGAACCTGGGGAAGGTACAAAAATCACCATTCGTGTTCCTGCGGTGACAGAGACAGGGGAGGGGAAGTCATGCTGAATGTCTTGATCGTGGACGATGAAGCGCCTATCCGCCATTGGCTGGAATACTGCGTCAACCAGTTGGACGGATTCTGGGTCAGCGCCACGGCAAAAAACGGCCTGCAAGGCATTGAAGAGTATAAGAAAACCCTGCCGGACATTGTAATCACCGACGTGGAAATGCCCAATATGTCCGGCCTGGATATGTTAAAGACCATTCGGGAGATTAAACCCGCCTATATCATTGTCCTCACCAGCTACGATTCCTTTGCCTATGCCCGGGAGGCCCTGGTGGTGGGAGCTTCGGAGTATATTCTGAAAACGGAGATTAGTGTGGAGTCCCTGCGCGCAGTCCTGAACAAGGCCGCCGGGGTTCTCTATAAACAGAATCGGGACGCCAAAAGCGAGGTGGAGCAGTCGGGCCAGATGATGCTCCGGCAGCTGGCCATGGTGGGAACCCAATTAAGCCTGACACCTGATATTCTGCGGCGAAAAGGCATCACACTGGATGAAAACCTTCTGGTCTGCGGAAGCATTTGGAGCCGGAACGGCCGGGAGCTTTCCCGGATACGCCAGGAGATTATCCGGTATCCGGAGGTTTACAACGTGAGTTTTGTGACCATCGGCTATGAAGAGCTATTGATGGTGTGCAATCTCTACCGGGAAGAGGCGCTGCCCGAACTGATTGCCATTCTCCATAAAAAGCTGCAGAAGACCGAGTCGGTTATCGGCTTCAGCGATGTGAAGCCCACGGTGAAGCAGCTTCCCAACGCGCTGAAAGAGGC
>DVJG01000020.1 GCA_018710805.1 Candidatus Faecousia faecipullorum | reverse complement strand
AAGCTGTCAAACCCGTTGCCCAGGGCAATGCGCTCCACGGATTTTAAGGTGTTGTCCAAATCGTCGGGCCTTGCGGTGGAGGGGTTGATACCGATGCAGATCAGGGGATTCTCTCCCCGGGTGCCCAGGATGTAACGATACTCTGAGTAAAAATTGGGGGCGTAGAGCCATTTTCCGATATCGTATTCGTCCGAAGGGGTATTGGCGGATTTCAGAGCCTCCCGGAAGGTCAAAAGTTCCAGCTCCGTGGTTGCTCCCTTTGGAATGTGGGGCATTTACGTATCCTCCACCGTGGGGAACCACAGGCTCTGACTGGGGTCATGGAAATCACAGCTCTGGGGGTCCCTATGGGTCTCCAGGCACCATCCGGCAAAGGCCGTATCCAGGAAGGGATAGACCCCATCCATGGTGGACTGGAGGCTCACCGTTGCACCGTTTTTCATATGCAGCTCCACCAGGATGTTGCCGCCCTGGATCATGTACAGCTTCTGCCCCACAATGTCCGCATATCGGTAGACCACATCCTTCTTTCCGAAGCGGCTTTGCAGAAAGGACTCCCCGTCATAGAAGATGCCGAAGCTCAGGTAGTGAACTGCCAGGGCAATGCCCATGCCCAGCACAATGATGCCGCCTGCAAGAAGCACCCATTCTTTTCCCGTAACGCCTACACAGACGGCCATGATGCCGATGGCTGTGAGGATAACACCGAAAACGCCGTAGCGCTTGCTGACCCGGACCGCAAGGCCCGAGCGGTGCTGGGCTTTGCTGCGGAAGGCCTTCTGAAATCCCTTGTCCACCAGAAAACAGAGGCCGAATACGGCCCCGGCAATGAGTAAGGTTGCAAATATCTGCATAGTTCTCTCTCCTTACGCCCAGAGGACGGTGTCCACTGGAATGTCGTGGGGTTCCGTCTCCAAATAGGGCAGCATTTGAAATTCATAGCACAGGGCCAGGGTGGGATGCTCCGGCTCCGATGCTAAAAACTTATCATAAAATCCCCCGCCGTAGCCCATGCGGTGGCCCTGGGGGTCGAAAGCCAGCCCAGGCATCAGCACCAGAGCGGTGGGGTCATGGGCCTCGGGACCGTCAGAAATGGGTTCCGGAATCCCTGCGTAGCCTTTGCAGACCTGGCTCAGATCCGTCATGAGGATGAACTTCATCTCATCTCCATAGACCTTGGGCACCGCCACGGCCTTCCCGTCAGACAGGGCCTTTTCCAGCATAGGCACGGTCCGGACCTCCTGGTTATAGGAGAGGTAGCCGTAGATGGTCCTGGCATTTTGGTAGGCTTCGCTTTCGTAAAAAAGCGCGGCGAGTTTTTTGCTGCGGGATACGATCTCCTCTTCCGTCATGGCCCGTTTTTTCTCCCGAATCCGGCTGCGAAGGGCTTTTTTATCCATCGTTTTTCTCCTCCTTGACCCGGAACATCCGGAACCACAGGAAAATGGCAATCTGCCCGGGGATGCCCAGCAGCAGGATTTTCCAGAAGTTGAATTCCCAAATCGCCAGCACGGTCAGATATATGCTGAGAAGGCTCCCCCATACAATGGCGGAAATGAGAATTTTGTTCCACCGGAAGTCATGCCATGCCGAGCGCAGGCTCAGAAGCACAATGGCGTTGGCCGGAATGGCGTAGAGAAACACCAGATAGTGGAAGGGCTCCAGCCAGTGAAACGAGGAGAGAATCACAAACACGAACAGGGCTACAAACCACACCAGTGTGGAGGAGAGCCCCAGAATCACGTTTTTATTGGGTTTGCGCCGCAGGGCCTTCTCAGAGACCTGGGTCATGGCCTTCTCCAAGACAGTGGGGTTTCCCGGCAAAGCGTCGGGGTCCGTCAGAAGATCGTTTACCGTAACGCCAAAAAGCTCAGCCATCTGGGCAAGGGTCAGCACGTCGGGAATGGAATCCCCTCTCTCCCATTTGGAAACCGCCTTATCGGAGTAGTTGAGCTTCTCCGCCAGCCCTGCCTGGGTCAGGCCCGTCTGCTTACGATAGGCAGCGATATTTTCACCAATCAAAAATTTCAGCTTTTCGTCGTCCATGGTTTTCCTCCCGGTGATTTTTCTTCATTTTATCACAAAAGGAAACCCATTGCAACAATAAAACGCCGCCTCGAAAGGAGGCGGCGTCATGCAGAAATGGGGAGCTTGCTCCCCAGCGGGAGGATGAAGTCATCTGAAAGCGCTGCGGAAAAACCGCCGGACAGCTTTCACTGTGTTTTACACGGCATGGCCCTTGGCTTTGATCACTGCCACAACGCTGTCCACGTTTTCCTGGCAGGTCTCTTTGCTTTCGGCCTCCACCATAACCCGGAGGACGGGTTCAGTGCCGGATTCTCTTACAAGGATTCTCCCTGTATCGCCCAGCCGCCCGGCGGCTTCGGAGATGGCCTTCTGCACATCCGGGTCGTTCATAGCCGCGGCTTTGTCGGCTACCCGCAGGTTTTCCAGAACCTGGGGATAGAAGGTAAAGCCCTCCTGAAGCTCACTGAGCTTCTTTTTCCTTGCCATCATGACCTCCATGATTTTTAAAGAGGTGAGAATGCCGTCTCCCGTGGAGGCATACTTGGAGAAGATGATGTGGCCGCTTTGCTCGCCTCCCAGGCGGCAGCCGTTTTCCATCATGTATTCGTAGACGTATTTATCGCCCACCTTCGTCTTGGCGTAGCCGATGCCAAGCTCGTCGAAGGCTTTGTAGAGGCCGAAATTGCTCATTACGGTGGTAACCACTGTGTTACCCTGGAGCTTTCCCCGCTCCTTCATATATTTGCCGTAAATGTAGAGGATGTGATCCCCTGTGACGATGCCGCCGTTTTCGTCCACGCAGAGGCAGCGGTCCGCATCGCCGTCGTAGGCAAAGCCCACGTCCAAGCCCTTTTCCACCACGTACTTCTGCAGGTGCTCGATATGGGTGGAGCCCACGCCCCGGTTGATATTGAAGCCGTCAGGCTCCGCGCCGATGAGATAGGTCTTGGCACCCAGAGCGTCAAAGACGGCCTTTGCAATATTCCAGGAGGAGCCGTTGGCGCAGTCCAGCCCCACTTTTACACCCTTGAAGGAGTACATACCCAGGGAAATGAGATAGCCGATGTAGCGGTTCCGGCCCGCCACATGGTCCACGGTTCTGCCGATCATGTCCCGCTTTGCCAGCGGCAGCTCCTCCCAGCGTTTTCCGAAGGCGACGAGATTCCCGTCCAGGTAGGCTTCCACCAGGGAAATCAGGCGCTCGTCCATCTTTTCGCCGAAGGAATTGATAAGCTTGATGCCGTTGTCGTAATAGGGGTTATGGCTGGCGGAAATCATGATGCCGCAGTCGAAGCCCTCGGTCCGGACCACATAGGCCACAGACGGGGTGGTGGTAACGTGGAGCAGGTAGGCGTCGGCTCCGGAAGCCACCAGGCCTCCCACCAAGCTGTACTCAAACATATAGCTGCTGCGCCGGGTGTCCTTGCCGATGACGATTCTCGCCGGGCCGTCGGAGCCGTCCCGACGACGAAGCTGGGTGTAATACCAGCCCAAAAAACGTCCTACCTTATAAGCGTGGTCGGCAGTAAGGGTGCAGTTTGCCTCGCCCCGAAAGCCGTCGGTGCCAAAATACTTTCCCATAGTCAAATCTCCTTTTTGGGGGCAATCACGCCGCCGAGTTTATAGATGGAATGTCCGGGAATGCACCCACGGACACAGCTGGTGGGGTAGATATTTGTGTGGGGTCCGATGACCGTGCCGGGGTTGAGGACGCTGTTGCATCCCACTTCTACGAAGTCGCCTACCATGGCGCCGAATTTTTTGAGGCCTGTGGGAATTTGTTCCTGGCCGTCCTTTACCACCACCAGGGTCTTGTCGGATTTTACGTTGGAAGTCAGACTCCCGGCGCCCATGTGGGACTTATAGCCCAGGATGCTGTCGCCTACGTAGTTATAGTGGGGGACCTGGACGCCGTCAAAGAGAATGGCGTTCTTGAGCTCCACAGAATTGCCCACCACGCAGTTTTCTCCCACCAGGGCGGAGCCCCGGATAAAGGCGCAGTGCCGGACCTCGGTGCCAGGTCCGATGATACAGGGTGCACCTAAAAATGCCGTAGGAGCCACTGTGGCAGTTTTGTGGACCCAGACCTGGGGCAGAACTTCCGTATAATCCTCACCAAGGGCTTCTCCCAGGGAGAGGATCAGATTTTTTATGCTGGGCAGAGCCTGCCAGGGATATTCAAATTCCGATAAATATGCCCCCGCCAGGGAGCGGCTCAGATCGTAAAGTTCCAGAGTTTTCAGCATAAGGTAATCCTCCTTTTGCGGGCAAAAACAACCTCGCGATGAGGGTACTATACCACCAGGGACGGAAGCTGTCAATGGTTTTGTGCATATTTGAGCAAAAAGTTTTCCATTTTCGACACTTAAGCCGTAAAAAAACGGAGCCACTTCTGTAGCTCCGGAAAAATATCACTTTTTTCTCTGTTCTACCAGGGCTTCGATTTCGGCCAGCTGTTCCGGGGTAATGTCCTCCCGGCGGAGCAAGGCTTCCATCAGCTTAACAATATCCGGCTTGCATCGGTGGCTGAAAATGGTAGATGCGAAATACTCCTCACGAGTCATGGTGGGAACGAAGACTCTGCCATAGGTCTTGCTCCGCCGCACGAGGCCGGCCTCGGCTATGGCGTTTTTTTGCAGCAATCCATTTAGCAGAATGTGCACAGAGCTGTCCTTCCAAGTCTTATTCTCAGAATGAGCCAGCAGATCGGCACGAGATACGGGCTTCTGCGCTTCCCAGAGAACGTCCATGATTTCCATTTCGCTTTTTGTGAGTTCCACCCGCACACCTCCTTCATGAAAATTTGTCTTTATTATATCCCCGTTTACAGTTTTTGTCAATTCAAAGATTGCATTGTTTACAGATTATTTTTTCATAATTCCAATAATATTCTATTTAGTCATTTAATATCGATATAATTTCTCTTTAATAAAAAGGAAAAAAATGGCAATTTGTTTCAGGGTACAAAACCATCCTTGGGCGATTGGCCTGAGGGCACAGGTGCCTAATTTTCGGCCAGCGCCTCTCGGAGAATGTCCCGGTTGGCGGGAAGGTCAGGTACCAGCACGGCCATGCCGTCGATGTTCTGATCGGAAAACGTGCCGCTTACCGGGATGTGCAGACTGACGACCTCTGCGGACGAGAGGTAGGGAAAGATGGCCATTGAATGCCCTACGATTTCCAGCGGCGTCATGTCCGTGGTGATCATGGGCAGAATCTTTGTGGTCATGGCCAGCATGGTTGGGATGCTGGCAGAGCGGTAGGCGGTGAGAAGAGCGTCCAGGACCTTTCGCTGTCTGGAGGTGCGGCTGAAATCTCCGTCGGCATCCAGTTTGCGGATACGGGCATAGGCCAGAGCCTGCAGGCCGTTGAGACGGTTCACCCCGGCGGAAATGTTGGAACCTGCCTCAAAGTTGATGACCTCGGCTTCATCGGCCCGGATGTCCAGCTCCACGCCGCCCAGGGTATCCACAACCTGGGTGAACTGGGAGAAGTCCACCTCCACATTTCCGTCCACACGGACCCCAAAATCCTCCTCAATGGTCCTGTCCAGAAGCTCCATGCCCCCAAAGACGTAGGCACTGTTCAAACGATCGGAGCCGTAGCCGGGGATGGGCACATACAGGTCCCGAAGGAAAGAAGCCATGGTGAGCTTCTTCGTGCGTTTATTGAAGGAGCAGAGGATCATGGTGTCGGACCGGGTGCGGCCCTCGTTTTCCCGGCGGTCCTGGCCGATGAGCAGAATGTTCACGGTATCATCGCCGTCTCCGGCCAAAGCATTTTGTCCTTCGGAGAAGGTCTCGCCGGAAGCGCTCAGGTTATGCAGGAACCCACCCGCTGCGCCCGGCTGAAATCCCCCTTCCGCATAGTGCAGCTGCCCCAGGGAGAGGCTTGTCAGGGCTGTGCCGAAGAGCGAAAGCCCCAGAAGCATGGAAAAGAACCTTAAAATTACATATCCCGGGCAGGAGCGTATCTTTTGTCTCATAAAAGCCTCCTGAAAAATAGAGAAACGATGCTTTTCGCATCGTTTCTTTTTGCATATAGGATATGAAAAAAAGGGCAGATTATTCCTCGGGCTGGATAAGTCCCGCAGTCTGGGCGGCGTACAGCTCCTCAGCCATGCGAGCGATAAAGGCGGCATTGCTGGGCCGTTTCTTCAGCCCAGGGAAGTATCGCTTCCAGATTCCGTCTTCCTGATAGCACCATGCGGCGGTAAGCGCGCTGCGGATGGAGCGCTCCACCTGGCGGCCCGTACAGCCGCAGATCTCCCCGACCGCAGGATAGAGGACCTTGGTAATGGGATCCCCGGGGTTCCGGGCCCGCAGGCGAATGGCCTCCACCAGGTAGCCAAAGCCGTTGTGCTTGGAGGTCAGATGCAAAGAGCGGAGCAGGTCCGAAAGATAGGCCCGGCTGTCGGGCAGAAGCGAGTGGATGGGGACGGCGAGTTCTGCAAGCCTGGCGGCGACAACGTCCAGGTCACAGGGCTTTCGGATGGCGTAGCACACCCGGAGCCTGCCTACCATTTCCTCGCTGAAGGGGCTGAGAAATGCGCTGACCACCATGACCTTTGGCGTAAGCCCTGCCTCCAGCATGACGTTGAGAAGACTGATGCCGTCCATGCCGGCAAGGACCAGGTCCAGTATCATCAGCTGGCAATTCTCACGTTTCAAAATCTCGATGGCTTCCCTGCCATTGTCGCAGGTAAAAATCTGATATTTCCCCGCCAGGTAGGTTTTGAGCGCCTCCCGGAAGTCCTCATTGTAATCCGCAATGAGAAGCTTCTGTACGTCCATAGCATTCCCTCCTAGCATCTGCACTGATATCGATAAATATAGAATATCACACAGGTCAGAAAATTTCAATTCTTTGGCCTTCCCGGATTTTCGCCTTTTTCCGACAATTCGGGCGCACCGTCCGGAAACGGTGCGCCCGAAAATCAGTTGCCAAAAAATTTACGGAATGCGTCGCCCAGAATGTCCTCACTATCCGGCAGCACGGGCACGGAGGGTTCCTGGGTGGTTTCCTGGGGTTTTTCGTCCAGCGTAACTTCCAGGGTCATTTGGCTGCCGCCTCGGACCAGGGTGACGGTGGTGGTATCGCCTGCCTTGTAATTCCGCAGGGCCCGGGTCAGGTCCGTAATACTGCTGACGGTCTTGCCGCCCAGCTCCACGATAATATCCTTGGGCTGGATGCCTGCCCGATCAGCGGCCATGCCAGGTTCCACGCTGCGGACATAGGCGCCTATGGGCAGACTGTATTTGGAAGCCGCAGCGGTATCCATATTCTCCACGGTTACGCCGAGATAGGCCCCCGTCACATAGCCAAAGTCCACGAGGTCGGCGATAATTCCCTTCACATCGTCAATGGGAATGGCAAAACCGATGCCTTCGATGGAAGCGCCGGAATCTGTGGTGCCGGAATACTTGGCGGTGGTAATGCCGATGACCTCCCCCCGCATATTGAAAAGCGGGCCTCCGGAATTGCCGGGGTTGATGGCGGCATCGGTCTGAATCATGTTGATGATGGTATTGTCCGTGGTGACCTCCCGGTTGATGCCGCTGATATAGCCCACGGTCTGGGTAGCGGACAGCTCCCCAAGGGGGTTGCCGATGGCAGCTACCATGTCACCGATGACAAGGGCCTCACTGCTGCCGATTTGCGCGGCGGGCAGATCCTGGGCATCCATTTTAAGGACCGCTATGTCGTTGCTGCTGTCCTTGCCCACCAGTTGGGCGGCAAATTCCTGGCCGTCGTGGAGCGTCACCTGGATTTCCGTGGCGTTTTCCACAACGTGGTAGTTGGTGACCACATAGCCGTCCTCGGAGAGGATAAAGCCGGAACCGGAGGCGGTGCCGGAAGCGGGACCGTAAAAGCCGGTGGCTTCCACCGTAGTGGAGATGGCAACCACGCTGTCTGCACAGCTCTGGTACAGCTGTCCCGGGGTCATGCCCTCCTGGGCAGCGGTTCCACTGGGGAGAGACACCTCGGGCTTCAGTGCATCCAGCTGCGCTTGCAGGTCGTCAAGCTCGCTTCGGTGCTGATTCTCCATGGACGAAAGTCTCTGGCTCCAAGCGAGATTATTCTGCCGTATGGTGATAAAGCAGCCGCCCGCCACCAGGGCACAGACCAGAAGCAGGGAAAGAAGTCCCCGGACAAATCCACGGCCGGAACGGGGCTTCGGCGGCTTCTGTGGCGGATGCTGGTAAGGCGATTCCTGCCTGGGCGTTCCGGTCATGTAGGGAGAATCGGCGTAGGGGGATTCTTTTCGGCCTGCGGCCGCGCTTTGATAGGTATAGGAAGTTTGCGGCGGCTCCTGGGGAGGAATTGGGGGTTCCTGGGGCGGAATGGGCGCCTGATGCATTTCGTTGTTCTCAAAGGTATCCATTGGGACTTCTCCTCTTTCTATGGTAAGCATCCTTTTTGGGGCGTTTATCCATGGTTTTGCAGTCTTATTTTGGCGCATAAAACATATGCAGTTTACGCAGAATTTTCCCAGGTACCAAACGAGAAAACAGGGGCGGCCTGGGGTGTGCTCCGGCAAAACCCTGCGGAACGATTCATAAACTTACTTTGTATTTTATGGACAAAAAATGAAAAAACTGTGTATAACCGAAAAACGAATCATAAATTCTCCCTTATCATACAAGGTTTTTTCAGAAAGGTCAAGAAAAAGCTGCCACGGCAGGAGCTCCTGCCGTGGCGTGGGAAACCTTATTTCTGACGGAAGGATTTGCAATCGGTGCAGGCGGTCATACTGGGATTCTTCTCATGGGTGCCCACAAGGATGTGGTCCAGAGAGCAGTAGTTCTCGCTTCCGCAGTGATTGGCGCACTGTGCGACGGTGCACTCGATGCACTTGTTGGCATGACAGTTCATGATATCTTCCTCCTTTTTTTGATTTCTCCGCTAGGTTTCCCCGGACCGGAGCAAATATACAGCCCAGCAGAGATTGCTTTTTTCGGCGAAATGTGGTATTTTATGCATACAAATATGACATATTGCCAGAAGGAGGACTTTTTATGGCGTTGATAGCACCCTCTATTCTATCGGCAGACTTCGCCAATCTGGAGCGGGATATCCATGATATGGAAAAAAACGGAGCAGACTGGGTCCATGTAGACGTGATGGACGGTCTCTTTGTACCCAACATCTCCATCGGCATTCCCGTGGTGGCGGCCATCCGCCCCGTGACGGACCTGCCCCTGGACGTGCACCTGATGATCCACCGCCCCATCCGGTATGTAGAGCAGTTTGCAAAGGCCGGTGCCGACTGGCTGTGCATCCATCTGGAGGCGGACACCCCGGAAAACATTCGCCTGACCCTGGAAAAAATCCGGGCTCTGGGCCGCAAAGCCGCCCTGGCCCTGAAACCCGGCACTCCCGCCGAAGCGGCAAAGCCCTACCTGCATCTGTGCGACATGGTCCTGGTCATGACCGTGGAGCCGGGTTTCGGCGGTCAGAAATTCATGGCGGACATGATGCCAAAGCTCAGGGCGTTGCGAACAATGCTGGACGCGGAGAACCCTCAGTGTCTTCTGGAAGTGGACGGCGGCGTGGATGCCGGCACCCAGGTTATCTGCAAGGAAAACGGCGCGGCCGTCCTGGTGGCAGGCTCCGCCTACTTTAAATCCCAGAATAAGCCCGGCTTTGTCAAATTGATTCAGGCGTAATATCCAATTCCGCATTTTCCCCAAACCGGGAATTGACAAGCGCCTCTCCTCCGGGTATAATGGATAAGGAAATTCCCGGTTTTACAGCAGGAATTATCCAGCCAGTAAATCCAAAGGCGAAAATACGTCTTTTGAAAGAAAGGAAAATTGCCATGATTTATAGTGCAGAAGTACAGAATATGTGCTCCGTGGCCAAGGGCGCCTATCACGGCCCCGCTCCCATCCCCGAGGAGGGCAAGTGGGTCCAGGCCAAGGAAATCAAGGACATCAGCGGTTTCACCCACGGTGTGGGCTGGTGTGCTCCCCAGCAGGGCGCCTGCAAGCTGACCCTGAACGTCAAAGAGGGCGTTATTGAAGAGGCTCTGGTGGAGACCCTGGGCTGCTCCGGCATGACCCATTCCGCCGCTATGGCTTCCGAAATTCTCATCGGCAAGACCATTCTCGAGGCACTGAACACCGACCTGGTGTGCGATGCCATCAACACCGCTATGCGCGAGCTGTTCCTGCAGATCGTCTATGGCCGCAGCCAGTCCGCTTTCTCCGAGGGCGGCCTCGCAGTGGGCGCTTCTCTGGAAGACCTTGGCAAGGGTCTTCGCAGCCAGGTTGGCACCATGTTCGCCACCCGGGCCAAGGGTCCCCGCTACCTGGAGATGGCCGAGGGCTATGTCACCCGGTGCGCTCTGGACGAGGACAACCTGATCATCGGCTACGAGTTCATCAACCTGGGCAAGATGATGGACTTCATGAAGAAGGGCGACGACGCCAACACCGCCGTGGAGAAGGCCAAGGGTTCCTATGGTCGTTTCGCCGGCGCGGCTAAGTATATCGACCCCCGTCACGAATAAGAGGAGGACGCAGTTATGGCTTTGTTTGAAGGTTACGAAAGAAAGATTGACAAAATTAACGGTGTCCTTGCTCAGTACGGCCTGAACTCCGTGGAAGAGTGCCGGGAGCTTTGCACCGCTAAGGGCTTCGATCCCTACGAAATCGTCAAGGGCATCCAGCCCATCTGCTTCGAGGACGTGGCTTGGGCCTACTGCGTGGGCGCCGCCATCGCCATGAAGAAGGGCGTCAAGACTGCCGCTGAGGCCGCTGAGGCCATCGGCATCGGCCTGCAGGCTTTCTGCATCCCCGGCTCCGTCGCCGAAGACCGGAAGGTTGGCCTGGGTCACGGCAACCTGGGCGCCATGCTTCTGCGTGACGAGACCAAGTGCTTTGCTTTCCTGGCTGGTCACGAGTCCTTCGCCGCCGCTGAAGGCGCCATCGGTATCGCCCGGTCCGCCAACAAGGCTCGGAAAGAGCCCCTGCGGGTCATTCTGAATGGTCTCGGCAAGGACGCCGCACAGATCATCTCCCGGATCAACGGCTTCACCTATGTGCAGACCAAGTTCGACTACTACACCAGCGAGCTGACCGTGGTGAAGGAGTTTAAGTACTCCGACGGCGAGCGTGCCGCTGTCCGCTGCTACGGCGCTGACGACGTCCGTGAAGGCGTTGCCATCATGCACAAGGAAGGCGTGGACGTTTCCATCACCGGCAACTCCACCAACCCCACCCGGTTCCAGCACCCCGTTGCAGGCACCTACAAGAAGGAATGCATCGAGCAGGGCAAGAAGTACTTCTCCGTGGCCTCCGGCGGCGGCACGGGCCGTACCCTGCATCCCGACAACATGGCTGCAGGCCCCGCTTCCTACGGCATGACCGACACCATGGGCCGTATGCACTCTGACGCACAGTTCGCAGGCTCCTCCTCCGTCCCCGCCCACGTGGAAATGATGGGCTTCCTGGGCGCCGGCAACAACCCCATGGTCGGTATGACCGTCTCCGTGGCTGTTGCTGTGGAAGAAGCCCTCAAGGCCTAAGCTACAATCCAATACCAAAAACTAGGAATCCAAATGGATTCCTAGTTTTTTCTGCCATAAATTCACAGAAATGTAAAAATTCTCTGTACTTTATCTCCGGAATGTGATAGAATTATGTTCAGAATGATTTGAAAAAGGAGTTTTGATAAACCGTGATAGAAAAACAGGCGAGAATGCCTCTTGAGATCGAATTTCACGCCGATGATTACGGTCTGTTTCCCGCACAGAGTGAGCGAATTCTGGACTGCTGGGAACACGGCGTTCTGAACGGTGTCAGCGTCATGCCGAATTCTCCCTTTTTACAGACCGCTATGGAGCGGCTGTATGTCGAAAAAAGAGAGATGGCTGTTGCGGTCCATTTGAATATCATTGAAGGAAAAAGTCTGTGCTCTGCCGGAGAAGTGCCGCTTCTTGTGGATGAAAAAGGCGTTTTTCGTGTCTCTTTTGGAGGGCTCCTGCTCCACAGCTTTCTTCCCGGAAGAAAAAGCTACCGGGAACAGCTGAAAAAAGAGATTCTGGCTCAAATCCAAGCGGTGATGCAGTATCTTCCTGAAGGAACCCCTCTGCGCTTGGACGGTCACGCCCACTACCATATGGTTCCCGTGATGTTTGATGCCTTGATGGATGTGCTGAAGGAGGAAGCATGGCAGATTTCCTATATCCGCATTCCCCGGGAGCACCTGTCCCTCTATCTGCGCCACTTAGGAAAACTTCAGGATATTTCACCCATCAATTTTGCCAAGGTCATCATTCTGAACCTGCCGGCAAGACGGAATGACCACAAGTACAGCCATTTTTTGCGAAGCCTGGAGCAGCGCCTTTTTTTGGGCGTGTTTCTGTCCGGCCGCATGACCCTCCCCAACGTCAGCGCAATCCTGCCGGACGCTATGGAACTGGCAAGAAAGAACCAGATGGACATAGAGCTTCTGAGCCACCCCGGCGGCGTTTTTGAGGATGCGGATATTGAAAAATTGACCAGCAAAGACGATCTGCACTTCCTGACTTGTGACTTCCGAAATAAGGAAGGGACGATGCTGAAGGAAATTCATAAGGAGAATTTAAAATGAAGCTGTGTCTGAAAGAGAAATTTGAGAAAAATAAGTTTTGGCTGATATTCTCCCTGGCTTCCACATATCTCTGGGGACTTGCGGCCCATGCGTACTGTTTCTTCGACAATAATATCTCTCATGATTCTTTAGCGGAATTCTGCGGCCATTTGACGGATTTCAATGGTATTTTAGGTAATGGCTTGAAATATGCTACAGGAAGATTTCTCACACCTATTTATAAAGAGTTGTTCCGCACGGATATAGCCCCCCCATGGCTTGCCGGACTTCTGGGGTTATTATGGGTTGGGCTAACCGTGTTTTTGGTTCTCCGCATTTTTCGTATAGAGTCAAAAAGTTTGGCCTTTTTGGTTGCAGGTGTGATGGTTACCAATATTACGGTGTCAGCTCTTGCGGCAACTTTTTTTCACGATTTTGACAACGAAATGTTTTCCTTACTATTGGCAACAGCAGCGGTATATTTTTGGAAATGCCATTCCAGAGGCGTATTGCTCGGGGCAGTCTTACTTGCCGCCTCAATGGGGCTATACCAATGTTTCCTGTTTACTGCCATTACATTTATTATGATGGTGTGTATCTTTGCACTACTGGATGGAGAACGATTTCAAAAAGTCATAGTCATGGGGCTACGAGCTATTGCCATGATTCTCCTTGGTGGATTGCTTTACTATGTTTTAATGAAAGCGGCATTGTATCTTAGTCACGCTTCTTTGCTCACAGGGACAGTCAATTCTCTGGGGAATGCCCTGAAATTGACACCGAAAACTTTTTGGGATTTTTCCGTGGCAGCGTATCAGAATTGGTATGGGTATTTATGGTACGCACATTCTCCTTACTCGGGGCTTTTGGTAAAAAAAATCACCTGGATACTGGCTGGAATTATT
>DVJG01000019.1 GCA_018710805.1 Candidatus Faecousia faecipullorum | reverse complement strand
CCCAACTCCCTGGGGGAGGCCATGCTTCTGGGCGTTCCCAGCGTAGCCAGCGACGTAGGCGGCGTGGCGGACATGATGGACCACGGGAAAGAGGGCTATATCTGCCAGCCCACGGCCCCTTATATGCTGGCCCACCACATCTGCCGAATCTTCCGGATGGAAGAAGACGCAGAAAACCTGGGATCTGCCGCCAGAGCCCATGCTCAAAAAACCCACGACCCCGAAAAGAACCTTGCCGCGCTTCTGCACATCTACGAAGAGGTGATCGGGGAGGCCGGAAGGAACTGATATGGATAAATCAAACCGCATTACCTTTTTAAATACCCTGAGCACGGTGCTTCTTATGGGCATCAGCTTCTTCACTGCCCCGATTTTTACGCGGCTTCTGGGAGACAGCGGCTATGGTATGCTGCAGATATGCACCATCTGGGCCAGCGTCTTTGCCATCGTGTTTCCCCTTCAGACCCAGTCCACCCTGGCCAGCGCCCGGGTGAAGTATCCGGAAGGGGAGCTAAACCGCTATCAGTCCTCGGCCATGGGCCTGTCCCTGCTGGCATTTCTTTCCTGTACCGCCGGGGTGCTGATTTTCCGAGGACCCATTTCCGGGCTTCTGGGGCTGGAACCGCGGCTTTTGGATTTGGTGCTGGTCCAGGCCTTCGGCACCTTCTGCGTGAATTTTCTGAACACCAAATTTGTCTATGAAAAAAAGGCCGGATGGAATCTGCTCATCTCCCTGGCGGTGAGCCTCACGGCTCTGGCGCTGTCGGTGGTCCTGATTCTCCGGCTTCCCATGGAACTGCGGTACGTGGGCCGGGTCCAGGGCATCGCAGTTACCTACGGGCTCATGGGCACAGCTGCCTGCCTGTATGTTCTGGCAAAGGGCAGAAGACTGTTTGACCGGAAATATTGGAAATACTGCCTGCTTTTGGGCGTTCCGTCGGTTTTCTACTGCCTGTCCGATCTGGTTCTGGGACAGTGCGACCAGGTTATGATTCAGCATATGCTCTCTGTTGCCGAGGTGGGCCACTACGGCAGCGCATGGCGGTTTGGAAATATTATGTTCGTTATTTTCGAGGCCCTGAACCGGACCTGGTGCGCCTTCTTCTTTGACGAATTCCGGAACCAGCGGGAGAAGGTCCTGGTACGGACACGGAACTACCTGGAGCTGTACACGGTGCTGGCCGCGGGCTTTCTGCTTTTGTGCCGGGAGGTCTACCACATCTACGTAGGCCCCGAATTCTGGGCCGGCACGGCGGTGGTGCCGATTTTTGTGCTGAGCTACTATCTGAACTTCCTCTGCAACTTCTCGGTTAACTACGAATATTTCCGCCAGCAGACCAAGGTGGTGGCGGCGGTGACCACGGCGGCTTGTATTCTGAACCTGGGCCTGAATTACGTTTTCATCCACGCTTTCGGCATGATCGGGGCGGCCCTGGCTACGGCAATCTCCCACGCCGTGCAGCTTCTTTCCCACTATATCTACACCCGGTTCCTGCTGGGGAAAGGGGATTACCCCTTCGGCACAAAGCTCTGGGGGAAATACGCCCTTGCCTTTGGGGCTGTATTTGTGTTTGCCTATTTGACGAAGGATTTGCCCATTCTCCGCTGGGTCCTGGGTGCCGCCATCGGTGTCTGGGAGCTTGCCCGTATCAAAAAGCGAAAAATCCTGATTTGACGAAATGCCGGACAATCCTCAGCCCGGGGACGGACAGGATAACAGACAAGGCGTGGACTTTATTATAATACTGTCAAAATTCTATCCAAGGAATTCATTCCCCAGGCTCGAAATCCGGGCCCGGGGAAACTTTTTTACAAAAAACACATATTAATTTTGCACAAAGGGAAAGGGGGCGTTTTCTGTATGATTTGCCTGATTTGTCAAAAAATAGTTGACAAATCATGAACAAACTGGTATTCTTAAGGTAACGTGATGATTCACGGAGGTAAGTGCGGCCGGTTAGCACCGGCCTTCTGTTTTTCCAAGCGGAAAGGAAGGAATTACTATGGGCTTTTTCAGCAAAATGTTCGGACCTTCTAAAGATGTGATCTGCGCGCCTGTGGCTGGCGAAGCAGTTCCCATTTCCGAGGTCAGCGACCCCACCTTCGGCCAGGAGATTCTGGGCAAGGGCATTGCCATCCGTCCCGCCGACGGCAAGGTAGTGGCTCCCTGCGACGCTACGGTGGATATGATGTTCGATACCGGTCACGCCGTGAGCCTCGTCGCCTCTTTCGGCGCCGAGATTCTCATCCACACGGGCCTGGATACCGTGAACCTGAAGGGAAAGCACTATAAGATCCACTGCAAGTCCGGTGATAAGGTCAAAAAAGGCCAGCTTCTCATGGAGATGGACGTTGCCGCCATCGCTGCTGAGGGCTATGACACCATTACCCCCGTTATCGTTTGCAACAGCGGCGACTATGGCCTCTTCGAGACCCATGTGGGCAAAACCGTTGCCGCAGGTGATCCTGTCATTGAACTGGCAAAGTAAGGAGGCCGAAGAATGAAGCAAGGCATCGGCCTGCCGGTGTACCCCGGTGTTGCCATCGGCTCTGTGGTGGTCTACCGAAAGAGCCAGGGGGGACTTCCCTCCGCCTGGGGAGACGCCGCCCAAGAGCAGAAGAAATTTGAGGACGCCGTAGCAGAGGCAAAACAGCAGCTGGAGGCGCTTTTTGAAAAGGCCAAGGCAGAACTTGGCGAAGACAAGGCCGCAATTGTGGAAGTCCAGATGCTCATGCTGGACGATCTTGACTATCTGGAAGGCTGCGCCGCAGAAATTGCAGGCGGCAAATCTGCTGCAGCGGCAGCACTGGAGTGCGGCGAGAACATGGCGGAGATTTTTGCCGCCCTGGACGATGAGTATATGAAGGCCAGAGCCGCGGATATCCGGGACGTGTCCCAGAGAGTTTCCGATATTCTCTGCGGCGGCAGCGGATTCCACCTGCCCGAGGGCAATTTCCTGCTGGCGGCAGAGGATCTGGCTCCCAGTGAGACCATTCAGCTTCCCCGGGACCGCATCCTGGCATTTGTCACCCGCCAGGGCTCTTCCAGCAGCCATACGGCGATTCTCGCGAGAACCCTGAACATTCCCTCTCTTGTCCAGGCAAATATCGATTTGGACGAGGCGGAGGAATGCCATATTCTGGCGGTTGACGGCTTCACGGGCAACTGGTATATGGACCCGGACGTGGAGACCCTGGCTGTTTTGAAGGAAAAGGAAAACGCCGCCAAGGCCGGAAAGGCCGCTCTGGAAGCCTATCGCGGCAAAAAGAGCATTACAAAATCCGGCAAGCAGATTCTCCTGTGCGCCAACATCGGCTGCCCTGAGGACGCCGAAGCTGCCATGGCCGGAGACGCCGAAGGCGTTGGCCTCATGAGAAGTGAGTTTTTGTACCTGGGCCGGAATTCCCTGCCCACGGAAGAGGAGCTGTTCCAGGCCTACCGCAAGGTGGCCGAGACCATGAAGGGCCG
>DVJG01000157.1 GCA_018710805.1 Candidatus Faecousia faecipullorum | reverse complement strand
GTAAATCCCCTTATGAAAAACCCCCTGGGAGAGCTGGGTTCCCAGTTCCACGACCAGACCGGCCGGGAATTCTTTACCTACGCCGCCGCCCAGGCAAAAACCGAGGCCGCCAGAGCCTATCTCTACGGCGTTCTCGGTCACTTCTGTCTGGATTCCGCCTGCCATCCCTTTGTGAACCGGAAGACCCAGGAGGGTGTCTGCACCCATCCGGCTCTGGAATCGGAGTTCGACCGCTATCTCATGGCTGCCGACGGCATTGCCGAGCCCCACTTCCACGACGCCACGGTACATATGAAGGTCACCCGGGGAGAGTGCGTCACCATGGCGGACTTCTATCCCCCTGCCACCCCGGCCCAGGTGAACCGGGGGGTCCGGCATATGCGGTGGTTCCTGCGGTTTCTCGTAAGCAGAAAGCGGGAAAGTCATCAAAAGCTTGTGCGGATGCTGGACAAGAGCCTTCTGGACGCCTTTATTCCGGCCTCCCCTGTGCCGGAATTCCAGCGGATGGACAGCGAGCTTCTGGCCCGATTCAACCGGGCGGCCAGGGACTACCCGGCAATGCTTCAGGAGCTAATGGGCCATATGAGAGATGAAAAGGAATTCGGTGAACTTTTTGACGTCACTTTTTCCTGAATAATTAACAGTAAGAGGAGAAACGGAACCATATGCAGAAATTCAAACTGACCCCTCTGGAAAAGAGCTGGGTCCTCTACGACATCGGAAACTCGGCCTTTACGCTTCTGGTAACGGCCATGCTCCCCATTTACTTCAATGCCCTGGCAGGCTCCAGCGGCCTTGACGAGAACCTTTACCTCAGCTATTGGGGCTACGCAGGCTCCATTGCCACCATTCTGGTTGCCTTTATCGCCCCCATCTGCGGCGCCCTGGCGGACCGGAAATTCAAAAAGCAGATCTTCCTCCTGACGGCGGCCATGGGCTGCATCTGCTGCGCCGCTCTGGGTTTGGCGCCGGGCTGGCTGAGCTTTCTTGTGATTTTTGTTGTGGCAAAGGTGAACTACTCCTCCAGCCTGGTGTTCTACGACTCCATGCTCCCGGAGATCTCCACCGGAGACCGCATGGACAAGGTCTCCTCCATGGGCTACGCCTTCGGCTACATCGGCTCCGTGATTCCCTTCATTCTCTGCCTGGTTCTGGTGCTCATGCACGATACCTTCGGTCTGAGCCAGACCGCCGCCATGGTGGGCGCTTTCCTCATTACCTCCCTTTGGTGGATTCTGTGCACCCTGCCCCTTCTGAAAAAGTACCGCCAGACCGCCTTTGTGGAAAGAGGCGGCAGCCCTCTGAAGGATTCCTTCCGTCAGCTGGGCCGGACCATCCGGGACGCCCGGAAGGAAAAGCACATTTTCCTGTATCTCATTGCCTTCTTCTTCTTCATTGACGGCGTTTACACCATTATCGACATGGCCACGGCCTACGGCACCGCCCTGGGCCTGGACGACACGGGACTGCTGCTTGCCCTGCTGCTGACCCAGTTTGTGGCCTTCCCCTGCTCCATTGTCTTCGGGCGGCTGTCGGCAAAGTACGATGCCGGGCTTCTCATCAAGGTCTGCATCATCGCCTACACCTGCATCACCCTCTTTGCCATGTTCCTGGTGACCCAGTGGCAGTTCTGGGTCCTGGCTGTGGCTGTGGGTATGTTCCAGGGCGGCATTCAGGCTCTGAGCCGGAGCTATCTGGCAAAGATCATCCCCACGGAGCGCAGCGGCGAATACTTCGGCCTCATGGACATCTTCGGCAAGGGCGCTTCCTTCATGGGCATGACCCTGGTAAGCCTGGTGAGCCAGCTCACCGCCGGTGTCCATGTGAACCTCTTCGGCCTGGAGCTTCAGAACGAAAACCTGGCTGTGGCATCCCTCATCATTCTCTTCATCCTGGGCTATTTCACCTTCTGCAAGGCGGACAGGCTCAATAAGGCAAGACAAACGGTCTGACAGATACCGCCCGCCGGAAATCGGCGGGCGGTATTTTACAAAGAACATTTTTCTCCACAGAATGTTCCGGGTCTGTGGAGTGTTTTTCTTCGGCGGTTTTTTCCTTCCCGAGGGGTTTTCTGTATTATGTAAATCAAAGGTTATTCGCCTATGTGTTCGTATTCCGGCATTTTTTCCACAGCGTTCTGAAAATGGCTTTGGTCACAAGGGTTTTCCCCATCCACACCTGTGGAAAAAACTGTGGAGAATGTGGATAACTCAGTGGAAACGCCGAATGCCGCCCCTTATTGTCTATGATTATGTCAACTTATGACCGGAAAAACTGTCTTTCGTGGAGAAAATACCGCCCTTCCCGGGGAAACAGCCGGGAAGAACCGGAAATTTTCTCCACAGGGTTTTACTAATTTGTGGAGAAATTTTGTAGGGGAGGCATTCATGCCTCCCCTACAGTACAGCAGATTATTTCAGACGTTTTTCCAGGGTTGCGGCGGACAGCTCCGACAGTCTCACCCGGCTGAAGCCGTACTCCCAGGTGAGCAGGAAGCTTTTGGGAAGGTCGTCGCAGGGGATAACCTCGCCCGCTTCCTCGGCCCGGGCCAGAAACTCCCGGGTCCGCTTGGAGGTGGTGGTGTTGTCCAGGTCGAAAATCCCCACAATGGATTTATCCCGCACCGCAATGTCCTTTCCGATGGTGAGATACATTTCCTACTCCCCTTTGAGACGCTTCCACTGGGCCACTGCCAGCTCGTCACAGCGGTTATTTTTGGGGTTCTGGGCATGGCCCTTGACCCAGTGACAGCGGACGTCGTGGACCTGGGTCAGGCCCAGAAGGATTTCCCACAGGTCCGGATTCAGGGCGGGCTTCTTGTCGGACTTCACCCAGCCCCGTTTTTTCCAGCCCCAGGCCCAGCCCTTTTCCAGGGCGTCTATGACGTATTTGCTGTCGGAGTACAGTTCCACAATGCAGGGCTCTTTCAGGGCCTGGAGGCCCCGGATCACGGCGGTGAGCTCCATGCGGTTGTTGGTGGTGCTCATTTCGCCGCCGGACAGCTCCTTTTCTGCGCCGCCCCATTCCAGGATGGCGCCCCAGCCTCCGGGGCCGGGATTTCCGGAGCAGGCCCCGTCTGTGTAAAGGGTCACGGTTTTCATTCTGCCGCTTCCTCGTCGTCCTTTTCCACACGCTCCAGAGAGACCACCTGGTTGCCCT
Source organism: Candidatus Faecousia faecipullorum (assembly GCA_018710805.1). GTDB lineage: Bacteria > Bacillota > Clostridia > Oscillospirales > Oscillospiraceae > Faecousia > Faecousia faecipullorum. The sequence continues at coordinate 883 of DVJG01000157.1, read as the reverse complement.
CTTCGATCCGCATGACAATGACGCCCTGGACGTCCCGCTTGTAGACGTTGATGGAGGCCGCGGGAATGCGGATAATGACGCCGCCGTTTTCAATGAGCATTACGTCGTCATTTTCGCCCACAACCCGGCATCCGGCCACGTTTCCGGTTTTCTCCGTGATATTGTAGTTTTTCAGGCCCTTGCCGCCCCGGCTCTGGGGGGTCTTCTCCCCGTTGGGGCCTGTGCGGAGGTACTCTGCAAGCTCCGTGCGCTTGCCGTAGCCATTTTCCGTAACCGTAAGCAGGGTCTTGCCCTCCTCGGCCTTTTCGGCGCCTACCACAATATCCCCTTCTGTGAGGCTGATGCCCCGGACGCCGGAAGCGTCCCGGCCCATGGGCCGGACATCGGTTTCCGCAAAGCAGATGGCCATGCCCTGGGCGGTGGCCAGCAGGATGTTGTCGCTGCCGTTTGTGCGGATAACGTTGATGAGGTGGTCCCCTTCCTCCAGGGTAATGGCCCGGATGCCGCCCTTGCGGTTGGTTTTCAGGGCGATGAAGGGAATGCGCTTGACGGTGCCGTTTCTCGTGACCATCATGAGGAACTCATTGTCGTCAAACTCCCGGGTGGTGACCAGGGCGGTGACGCTTTCGCCGGCCTCCAAAGGCAGGACGTTGACAATGGCGGTGCCGCGAGCCGTGCGGCCTGCCTCGGGAATCTGGTAGCCCTTTCGCACATGGACCCGGCCCAGGTCCGTGAAGAAGAGCATATAGTCGTGGGTGGAGGCAATGGTCAGGGACTTGACGTAGTCCTCTTCCTTCAGGTTCTGGGCGTTGACGCCCCGGCCGCCCCGGCTCTGGGTCCGGTAGGTGTCCACGGGCATCCGCTTGATGTAGCCCTCTTTGCT
>DVJG01000156.1 GCA_018710805.1 Candidatus Faecousia faecipullorum | reverse complement strand
TTCTTTTTTCTTTGTCCGCACCTGCGCCAGCTCGTCGCTGAATGCGGAAATCGTCATTTGTTTATCCATGACTTTATTATATCACACTCGGCGGTATTTGGCACTTTTTTCTGTGCGGTATTGCCTTAAGTATATTAAACTTGGGAATTTGACAGAAGCGAAAATTCCCCTCCCACCCCTCGACGAACAGCGCAAAATTGCGGCGGTGCTGGACAAGGTCAGCGACCTGATTGCCAAACGCCGCCAGCAGCTGGACAAGCTGGATGAGATGGTCAAGGCAAGATTTGTGGAGATGTTTGGGGATCCACAGAATAACGAAAAAAACTGGAAAATGAGAACGTTCAAAGAAATTTGTACAGTGCGACAGGGGCTACAAATACCGATTTCCAAACGATTAACACGTTTTGAAGAAAACTGTTATGAATATATCACAGTCGCATATTTACACGGAGTAAAGGATAAAGAATATATTAAGAATCCAAAAAGTACAGTTATATGCACTAAAGACGATGTTTTAATGACCCGTACTGGAAATACCGGGATGGTAATTACCAATGTTGCAGGTGTATTTCATAATAACTTTTTCCTTATTGATTTTGATCGAGATAGATATATCAAAGAATTTTTGGTTGAGTATTTAAATTTGGATTTAGTACAAATAGAGCTCAAAAAACGAGCTGGTACATCAACAATTCCAGATTTAAATCATAGTGAGTTTTATAAAATTGCAATATATGAACCCCCCATCGACCTACAGAATCAATTTGCCGTCTTTGTGGAGCAAACAGGAAAAACAAAAACTACCATCAGCCGCAGCCTTGAAAAGTTGGAAACGCTGAAAAAGGCGCTGATGCAGGATTATTTTGGATAAAGGAGCAGAAGAACATATGGAATCTTTGTTAGATAAGTTCCTATTGAGATTAAGCATAGATGCTCTTCCGGGTCATACAAACTTCACTGGCGAAATATTTCATTACACAGCGCTTAGAAATATAGAGCCGATTCTTCTGAAGCCACAAAATAAAATTGTTTTATGGGCCAGCCAATCTGATTGCTTGAATGATATATCGGAAGGAACCATAGTAGAACCATGTTATCACAAGGCCTGTCAAGACCTCAGAGATTCTGGAGAGATTTCCACAGATTTCTTTGAACTTATATCTGGCATAAAAGCATCCCGAAACGAAACATTTATAACGGTTGAAAACAATAAAGTTAGGACGTACCGTGGCGAGTATACAACGTACATTGCATCGTTTTCCCGAAAAAATGACCTTTTGCCTATGTGGAATTACTATTCCAAAGGGGATTTATTTGAGGGGATAAATTTAGGAATGGATGCCGAGGCAATCTTAGCAAATTTTCCAAGGAATTTTGCAGATGGTAAAATGAGAGTATATGTGAGTTCCGTAGTATACAGCGCCAAGGAGCAAGAACAAATTATAAAAAATTTTATCATAGAGCTAGCAAATAAATATAAGGAAGGGGATGAAAGCTCGGTTAAAGCGGTTGTCTCCATGAAATTGACCTCTTTAAAGATGATTTTCAAGCAAGAGTGCTTTAGCCACGAGCAAGAGGTTCGTATAATAGTTGATGTTGCAAACAAGTACAAAAATAATTTCCCAATAAGATATAGATCAAATGCAGGATATTTTATTCCGTATATTGAATTGGCGATTGATAAAGAGGCATTAAAATCGGTTACACTAGGACCCTTTCGCGGGACGGAATCTCAGCTAGATTTACAAAAAAAGACATTGGCTCAAATGCTCCACTCTAATCACTATAGTGCTAATATCAATGTGTCTAAAGTACCTGTAAGATATTAGGAGAAAATATTATGTCCAACTTTTCCTTCCTCCAATCAAAACCCGAATATGCCCTCTTACCCCGTCCATGAACTCCCCCAGTCAGCTGCGCTGACAGCCCCCTCTCAGAGGGGGCCATGGAGAGGGGGCCATGGAGAGAGGGTCAGGGTGAGGGGGCCGGGGGCCGATAGCCTCCCTCACGGAGGGAGGTGGCACGAAGTGCCGGAGGGAGCAAAAGCATTTTACCAGGAGGTGAACCGCCGTGTCCTTGCCATATCAGCGCAATCTGATTCCCCGGGCAAAAGAACTGAGAAAAAACGCAACCAAAGAGGAAAACCATCTCTGGTATGACTTCCTGCGTCATTATCCCATCCGTTTCCAACGTCAAAAAACAATCGGCGGGTTTATTGTGGATTTTTACTGCCATGCCGCCAAACTGGTGATTGAACTTGACGGCTCCCAGCACTACACCCAGCAAGGACTTGCCTATGACCAGGAACGCACCGCCATCTTGCAGCAATATGGAATCCAAGTGCTTCGCTTTTCCAATCGGGACATCAATACCCAATTTCGGGAAGTATGCGATGCAATCCATCAGGAAGTAGAAAAGCGACTGAAAGGAAGTGGCACACTATGACCAATTTTTCCTTCCTCCAATCCAAACCCGAATACACCCTCTTTGCCCCTGCCTGCATGGAAGCGGAGAAAATCTATGCCTCCGCTCCGGCCATGTGCGCGGTGGGCTGCCGGAAGGCGTTGGAGTTGGCCGTGAAGTGGGTGTATTCCGCCGATACCACCATGCAGATGCCCTATAAGGACAACCTGCAATCCCTGATTCATGAGCCGTCTTTCCGGTTTGCCGTGGACTACAACACCTGGGGCGTTCTTCCCATGATGATCAAGCTGGGCAATCTGGCGGTACATACCGAGCGCAGCGTCCAGCCCAGCGACGCCATGGCGGCACTGCGGGGACTGTTTGCCTTTGTCCAGTGGATTGACTACTGTTATGGGTCGGACTACGAAGAGCGCACCTTTGACGAAGCCTTGATTCCTACGGAAAAGGTGGCGGTGGATACCCGAAAAATCAAGGAACTGGGAAGCCTGCTGGAGGAAAAAGAAGCCCAGATTGCCGCCCTGCGCCAGCAAATTGCCCAGATGTCTGCCAAGTTCACCGCTGAAAAAGAGCAGCACAAGCAGGAACGCACCTTCCGGGGAGAGGATTTGTCCGAATTCCAGACCCGCAAGCGCTTTATCGATGTGGACATGAAGCTGATGGGATGGAAATTCACCGGCCCGGATGCCGATGTGCAGGAGGAATACCCGGTGGAGGGTATGGCCGGTGTGGTGGGGCAGATGGGTTACTGCGACTATGTCCTGTTCGGGAAGGACGGTCTGCCCCTGGCTGTGGTGGAAGCCAAGCGTTCCAGCAAAGACCCCAATCTCGGGCGCAAGCAGGCGTCGCTTTATGCCGACTGCCTGGAACGGAAATTTGGCCGCCGTCCCATGATGTTCACCACCAACGGTTTCGAAACCTACTTCTGGGACGACCAGAGCGGCCCTCAGCGAAAGGTCAGCGGTATTTTCAGCAAAGAGGACCTGCAAAAGCTGATGAACCGCCGCACCGAGCGGCTGGACCTGGCAGAAATCGCCATCGACGACAAAATCACCGACCGATACTACCAGAAGGAGGCCATCCGGGCTGTCTGCGCCCAGATCGGACAGGGTTTCCGGAAACACCTGCTGGTAATGGCTACCGGTACCGGAAAGACCAGAACAGCATCCAGCCTGACGGACGTACTCAGTCGGGGCAAATGGGTGACGAACATTCTGTTCCTGGCAGACCGTACCGCTCTGGTCAAGCAGGCGAAGGACGATTTCAAGAACTACCTTCCGGATATGTCCCTGTGCAACCTATGCTCCAACAAGGATGATCGTACCGCCCGCATTGTGTTTTCCACCTATCCCACCATTCTCAACGCCATTGACGATACCAAGTCCAAAGACGGGCGGCAGCTGTTTACGCCTGCCCACTTTGACTTGATTATCATTGATGAAAGCCACCGGAGCATTTTCAAAAAATACCGGGCCATTTTTGAGTATTTTGACGCCCTCATGGTGGGCCTTACTGCCACGCCGAAAACCGATGTGGATCGGAATACCTACGACTTCTTCGAGATGGAGCATGGTGTTCCTACCTATGCCTATGACTACGAAACGGCAGTGTACCAAGACCATGTTCTGGTGCCCTACTACAATTATGAGGTCAAAACCAAGTTCCTGGAGGAGGGCATTTCCTACGATGACCTGTCCCAAGAGGACAAGGACCGTTATGAGGACGATTTCATCGAGGACGGCGTAATGCCGGAGTACATCCCGCCGGAAAAGCTGAACAAATTCATCTTCAATGAAACCACTGTGGATCTGGTTCTACAGGATCTGATGGAGCGTGGAATCAAAGTGGCAGGTGGTGATCGGCTGGGGAAAACCATTATTTTTGCCCAGAACAAACGCCATGCGGAATTTATTTTGGACCGGTTCAACGCACTGTATCCCCAATATCGAGGAGGATTTGCCCAGCGGGTTATTTGTGATGATTCCTATGCTCAGAAAATAATCGATGAGTTCAAACTGCCGGAAAAGGCGCCCCATATTGCTGTGTCAGTGGATATGATGGACACCGGCATTGATGTTCCGGAGTGTGTCAATCTGGTATTCTTTAAGAAAGTACGATCCAAAGCCAAATTCTGGCAGATGATTGGCCGGGGTACCAGACTGAGTAAAGGACTTGCTTGCATTGACCAGATTGACGGAGTATACACGGACAAACGCCGCTTTTTAATTTTTGATTACTGCGGGAATTTTGAATTTTTCCGGACTCACAAAGAGGGATACGAAGCCAGGGAAACCAAAACTCTGTCGGAAAACATTTTTGGCAAGCAGGTCAAAATCGCCATGGCGCTCCAGGAAGCCGCTTTTGCGGGTGAAGACTATCAGGTGTGGAGACAAGAGCTGGTTGCTGTTTGCCACGGGCAAGTTTTGAATCTGAACCCAGATTTGATTTCCGTCAAGCTGCGGATTCGGACTGTAGAAAAGTACAAAAAGCAGGAATCCTTTGCGGCTCTCAGTGAAGGAGACAAAGGAGAACTTCTGACTCAGATTGCGCCTCTTGTCCAGTTGGAGGAACAGGACGAGTTTGCAAAACGGTTTGATAACTTCCTGTATGGGCTGATTCTGGCACATATTGAGCAGATCCCTGCGTTCAAGTTTGCGAAAAGGCAGTTGTGCGACATTGCATCTGCGCTGGAACACAAAGCCAGTATCCCGCAGATTCGGGAGAAATTGCCGGTCCTGCAGGAGATCCACACCGACGCATTCTGGGAAGCCAACGACATTCTCCTTTTTGAGAAGGTGCGGAGAGAACTACGGGAATTGATCCGCTTCCTGGATGAAGAAAATGACGGGCAAAAGCCTATTGTTACCAAGCTGAGTGACCCGATTATGGATACCCAGGAAGGCGTTCCGTTGGACCCGGCCTATGATTTCGAAGACTACCGTGCAAAAGTAAACCGCTACGTCAATGAACATGGAAACACCCTGGCCATCTATAAGTTGACCCACAACATTCCTTTGGCAATGGGTGATTATCAGGAACTGGAGCGGGTATTAACTAGCGAATTGGGAAGCAAAGAGGATTATCAGCGCGAGTTCGGGGATACACCCTTTGGTTTACTGATCCGCAAAATTGCCAAGATGGATCATGAAGCAGCTATGCAGGCATTTTCCACTTTCATCAATGACGAATCTCTGAATCAGAAGCAAATTGCCTTTGTCCATAAAATTATCAATCATATCGAGCTGAACGGATATATGGAAAATGTATCCGAGCTGACCAAGCCGCCATTCGATAAGCCGATTGGTTTTATTAAACTGTTTGATGCAAAAACCAGGTCAGCTTTGATGGATACCATCAAGCAGGTTCGGGAGAATGCGATTCAGATTACGGCTTGATGGGAAACTTGTAGCGTACTAATTAAATTGAATATGGAATAGCTGAGAACTTTTTGTGGTATAAACAATTTCTGAATTTCTTTTGGCCGATGATACTAATAAGGGATGAGAATTATTATTCGGACCTTGTTCGCAAGCGAAAAAAGTTCGAGTGCAAATTCTCATCGTCTCAGAGAACATAGATCAAAGCTGCACTGGTATTTGGCGATAAAAGCCCAGTTCAGCACAAAACCGAACTAGGCTATAACGCTATGGTGTTTTTAGTGCGTACCTTTCCCTGAGAAATGCATTTAATCGAAGGATTTAACTCTAGGTTTATTCTTTCAAAACCTCCGCCATCATCTTGGCTCCCAGCTTAAAGCTATCCTGAAACAGCAGGCATTCCGCAAGGGACTGAAATTCCCGGACGCAATCAGAATACCTGGAGAACAATTCCTTCTGTTCCTTCGTCATGGTAGACAGAAGCTTTTCCTCGTTGCGGGAAACCAGATGCAGCAGTTCCTTGTATTCCTTGCTGGATGAAGAATCGAACTCGCTGGGATCCAGGTTGCCGTACCACAATTCTTCCAACACGTTCATTTTGTTTCTTCCTCCCAGATTAGCTCCTGAAGAACAATCTCCTTGGCACGGCTGCGGATGTTGTTCATGGCTCCGACCCAGGCCATGGGATCGGCGGCTTTCAGCTCCTCTGTGACAGCCTCCGTTGCTGCCATTTCGCGGATCGTTCTGTCCAGACGGTCCTGGGCCTGCTCGTTGACCTGAGCCAGGAGATCCCACAGCTGTCCGTTGAGAATCAGGGTGTTGTAGCGAACCAGATGTAGGTTTTCAGGAAGTCCCGGTAGAGCCGCCCCCATTTCCCGATGGGCTTGGAGAGACGGGGGAGGATAAGGGCTGGGATAAAATAGTCTCCGACCTGGATGTAATTGATTAAGGTTTCTGAATGTACTGGCATCATCTTTGACCTCGCTTTCAAATTTTTGTCACACAAATGTCTCAGGCTTCAGCGTAAGAAGCAACCTGGTTTTCGTAATTTGTCGCTCTCTGAGGGACTGTGCTGGCCCCTTTCGGGGCCAGCACACTTGAAGGGCTTTTCTCAGCTACATCTGCACTTTACAGGCATCTATGCATTATTGATGCCCACCTGAGAGGCTTGCTTAAAAAATACTGGGAACAGAAAAATATACGGTGGAAAAATACGGAAGAATGTAGTCAATATGTTAGAAATAATCCGTTCATTGAATTACAGTACGCTCAATAAAATTGTGTAATTTTCACACATTTTCACCCTAAAAGGCCCATAGAAATCTTGAGCCCCATCGAACTGCGTCTAAATATGGCCGCCAGGCAGGTGCCCGTTTCCAGAACTTTTGTCCAAATCGGCATCATCCTCATTTGTATGTCTCAGCAGCTTATTTCGGCTTGTTTTGGGAAGAAACGATTCCGTATTTCCCGTGCAGGCACCGAAGCAGATATTCGCATCCAAGTAGACTATGCCGCTTTCTGTTCCGGAAGCAGAGAAGACCAAATAGCCCTCTGCATTTCTGCCTTGAAAAAAGCGGGCGAATATCTTTTCCAAGAAGATGGAATGTTCCAGATTGAGAGATTCTGGGAAATCATTTCTCAGTAGTATAAACCAAAAAAATTCAAAGGTCTCGGTTTTTAGCACTTGGTGACTGCGATTCATGTTTGTGAATCGCAGTCTTTTCTTATCCCATTATTACCAAAAACCATGCGATATTTTGGTGGACTCTGCACTGTTGCAAAATTTGTCGTTTTTTGGTCTTACTTGACAGATGGGAAAATTTCCATCCTTCTGTCCTAAATTCTCTCTAGGACGGAATCATCAAGAGGATACAAAGGAGGACAAGTCCATGCGTAAACATCTATTGTGCCTATGCAGCATCATTCTGACAGTTGCCCTGTTATTTAACATGTTGCCAATGCATGTTCTGGCGCAGGAACTCGACACAGACCAAGAGGCTGATGTGGTCAACGAAGCGTACGCTAGCGTACCCGTCAGCGTTCTTGGCGAGGTAGGCAGCCTTCGTCAGGAAGACACAAAGCATTTCCGACTTTCCGACGGTAGCTTTGTAGCCGTTGCCTATGGCCTGCCCATCCACTATGCAGACGAAGATGGGGATTGGCAGGACATCGATAACAGCCTTATCCGGGAAGAAAGCACCAATACCTACCGGATAGACAACGCTGATACTTCGGTCGCATTTTCCGGCTCTTTGAGTGATGGCACCCTCTTTACCACTGCGAAAGGGAACCGCTCTGTCTCCATGGTCCTGCTGGACACTACCCAGGCCATGCAGATGATGGCCAATGAGGGCGATGCAGAGCTGGACGGAACAGAAGAACTCCCTGACGAAACCACCGAACCGGACGAGACTGAGGAGACCACAATTCCGCCTACGGAAGAAACTATTGCCGTGGAAACCGTTCCGGAGTACGAGGAACCCCCTGTCGAAGAAACGGTTTCTGAACCCACAACTGAGGAAACTCAAGCAACGGAAATTCTAGAGGAGACTTCTTCCGAGAACTCCGCTTTTGACACCGTTTCCGAGCTTCCTTCTGAGGACGAAAGCGCCGAAATTCTATCTGACGAAACGAATATGGATACTTTCTCAGAAGAATCCGACGAAGAAACCGTGACGGAGGATGTCCCTGAAGAGGCAACGGAAGAAACCATTCCGGAAGCCACGGAAGAAGAACCCCCAACCGAATCCATTTCGGAAGAAACTGCTCCCGTTGAAACAGTTCCAGAAACCGTTCCGGAAGAGTCAACCACTGACACAGAAGAAACGCCCATTGACAACATTGTCTATGACCGGGAAGCATCCGCCGAAATCGTTAATGATGTTCCCACTATGCTGAACCTGCAGGACGACTTTGCTTGGGATGTAAACGATATCATCCCCGAAAATCTGCAATCTTCCCTGCTGTACAAAAATGTCTTTCCTGGCATCGACCTAATGTACACCACCTTCGGCTATAACATCAAAGAGCAAATCGTCGTAAATCAGCCACAGACCTCTTATCGGTATGACTTCTTGCTTGAGCTGAATGGTTTGACTGCCGAATTGAACGAGGACGGTTCTGTCTCCCTTATGGACGGAGATGGCACGGAAATCTACGAAATTCCGATTCCATACATGGAGGACAGCGCAGGCGTTCTCTCACCGGATGTTTACTTTTCTTTGACGGATACCACCCAAGGTACGATTCTGACCGTTTCCGCAGATGCTGACTGGATCAATGATGAAGAACGTGCGTTTCCCGTCATGATTGACCCGACCATTGCAATCGCCTGTGGCTCCGCTCTGGATGATATCTATTCCGTCTATACCATGGAAGCAGCCCCCAACGATACCACTCTAGGGCGGCAATATCTGTATGTCGGTGCACAGCCCTACAGTACCACCAACGATGGCAGATACCGCATTTTCATGCACTTCAACGATATGCCAGACATTCCCAGCGGTTCCGAGGTCGTTGACGCCAGCCTGAGCCTATACAAATTCCAGTATGTACAGCGTTACTGCGAGCAGTTTCCCATCGGCGCATACGAGGTGACCAGCGATAAGCCCTCCAAGTATTCCAGCTACTATAACTGGCTGGCTGCTATGACCTGGCGTAATGCCATGCCCTCGTATGATACCACAAATGCCATCGACTTTGCCTTTGGCCGAGCTGGCAAAGAGTATCTGACTTGGAATATGACCGAACTGGTCAAGAAATGGTATCAGGAAAAAACCAGCAACACCACAATTTGTCTGGCTATGATGAATGAGGATGCGATCGATACCTATTACTACTTTGCGTCCGCCACCTTCTATGCCTACGCCGGTTCCATTCCCCCCATTCTGACCGTTTCCTACCGCAACAATACAGGCATCGAGCCGTACTATACCTACAATACCCTTGGCGCAGCCAATGCTGGTACTGCCTACATTGCCGATGCCACAGGCCAGTTGAAAATCGGGAAAGAGCTGCTGAGTTATGCCTCTTCTGCCAATCCTTTCTCCCTCAACCTGATTTACAACTCCGACTATTTCTCCATTGCCTCTGGAACGGATTACCAGCCGCCCAACAAACTCGGACTAAGTATGAACGTAGGTTCCGGCTGGACGCTGGACTGCATCCAGAAAATAGTGCCGGAAACGATTTCTTACATCGATTACTTGAAATACACCGACGGTGACGGTACTGTCCACTACTTTGTAAAAGATTCCAGTAAGAATGAAAATTACTTCTATGACGAAGACGGACTTGGCTTGAAAATTAAAAATACTGGAACCAATGCCTACAAAATGTCCGATGATAAGGGCAATGAGTGGACCTTTACCGACAATTATCTGACATCCATTAAGGATCCTGATGATAACAAAATAAACATTGCCTACAGCAACGGCAAGCTCTCGTCGATTACCCAAAAGAATAACGGACAGAGTACGATCGAAATTGCAAGTTTTACCTACGACACAAACAATCTGGTAAGCGTTGAAGATTATGCCGGAAACACCTACACCTTCACCTACTCCGGCTCGAATCTCACATCTATCCAGAAGAACAATAGGACCATTGCGTCTTATTCCTACAGCGGATACCGTCTGACCAATATGACCGATTCCGAAAGTGGCTATGGACTTGCATTTACCTACGCAAATGGTAAAGTCTCGTCATACCAGGAAATTGCGAACTCCAATACAGGCGCTCATGTAGCCATAAGCTATCCCAACCACAGCCAGACCACTTATCGGGACTATGGTGCAGATCGCACTTCCGGCACCAGTGATGATATTTTGACGCATTATCTCTTCGACTATGCCGGGCGTACTGCTAACGCTTACACGACAGACAATTCCGGCGCTATTCTTGGCGCAACCAACGCCGCTTACAGCGGTACCAGCAGTACCGCCAAGGATAACAACCGAACAGTGCGCTCCGCTTCCATTGGCCTGGCCGGACAGCAGTTGATGCGAGATACCAGTCTGGAATTCAGCAGCTCCGCTTGGACGACGAACGGCGTCAGTATCTCTGGCTCTAAACCCAGAACCGGCAGCCATTCCATTCAGGGCACGCTGAGCAGTGATGGTACCCAGTCTGCACAGACCTCTTCTGAATCCTTGACTGCTGGCAAGACCTACACCTTCTCCGGCTTTGTGAACACAAGTGATGTCTCTAGTTTTGAAGGGGACGGTATTTATCTGAAAGTCAGTAAAGGTGACAGCAGTTGGAGCGGTCAGCCCGTAAATTACACGACGGCAGAAGTCGTGGATGGCGGGTGGGTGCGAGTCAGCGTTTCCTTTACCGCCGAAACCGACGGCGCACATACCCTTTCCGTTCATAACGATGGCGCTATCGGCACCTTCTACGCCGACGATTTCCAGCTGGAACAGGCAGAAGCCCCTTCCAGCCATAATATGATTGAAAACGGCGGCATGCAGATGTCCGTTGATTACTGGACAATGGGAACCAACGCACGGCTCAGCACCTCCAGAGGCGCTGCATCCTCCTCCGCCTCCCTGAAGGTCACTGGCGACCCCGAAAGCAACTCCACAAACGCTTATCAGGATGTTCTCTTGAATCTGCCGGGTACACAGACCTATGTTCTGTCCGGATGGGTATACGCCAACGCCGTTCCGGATGATGATACGGATTTGGATGACCCCGACGACACCAGCAAGCAGTGCGGACTGCGTGCGACCATCACCTATTCCGATGGCTCCACCGAGGGACACTATGTTCCTTTCAATCCGGCACTGTCCAATACCTGGCAGTTTGCCAGCTTGACGGTAGTCCCGAAATCTCCTAAGAAAACGGTATCGAAGATTCGTGTGACCTGTGCCTTTGAGGGCAATGCGAATTTTGCTTACTTCGATAACATTTCTCTGTTGCGGGAAGCCGCACAGTCCATGAAGTACGATAAGAACGGCAATCTGGTGTCCGTCACATCTCCCGGCTTGGACCAGGATGTCAATACCTACAGCGGCGGTAATCTGATTAAAACAGTCACAGGCGGAAACGGCACATATACCTACACCTATGACACCACCTACAAGCATCGCCTGACCTCCGTCACCAACGACCTGATCACCCAGACCATGGGCTATGACGGCGTGGGCAATGTCACCTCCACCACTCTGTCCGGTTCCGATGGAAAGAGCATCTCCACCTCTGCCGAATACGACGAAAGCGGCAATCGTCTGACTTCTGTCACCGACGCTACCGGAGCTGAGGTCGCCTATGCCTACAGCAACGTCAATTCCCAGATGATGGCCCTTCCTACCGCCATTACCGACGCCAACGGAACGGTGGTCACCAGTTCCTATGACGAGAGTTACCGAGTAACTGAAACAGGTATTGCAAATGTAGCCGATATCTCGTATACTTACAATAATGGTAACTTGGCATCCGTGGAGCGTACCAACGACGCTGATGTTGCCCAGACCTATCACTTCGCCTACGACAGCTTCGGCAATATGCTGACGCTGAAAGTAGGCGGCCGCACGCTGGCGACCTACACCTACAACAGCCAGAACGGTCTGCTGAGCGAGCAGGCCTATGGCAACGGTGATAAGGTCAGTTTCACCTATGACAATCTGGGCCGCACAAAAACCGTTACCTTCGCAGATAACCGGATAATGACCTACACCTACAACGGTGAAGGTCGGCTGCACAGCGTTGTGGAAACTGGCGGCGCTATCCCTGTCACCTATCTGTACACCTATGATTCTCTGGGACGGTTAATCTCCAGCGAGGAGAAAACCGGGAACGCCTCTGTCCTGCGGACGCACCAGACCTATAATGAAAACAACCAACTGACCGGTCAGAGCTGGCAGATGGGCAGTACCGCTTATTCTGAAAATTACACCTATAATTCTCAGGACGGCAGTCTGAACACCATGACCACCGCCAGCGGCGATACCCTGACCATGAACTACGATGGTCTGCGGCGGCTCAGCACGGTCACAGGCGGTGCATTCGACCGCAGCTACACCTACCGGGATATCTCCGACAGCAAAACCACTCTGCAAGTCTCCCGGCTGGCCTATCCAGACCTGGGCAGCGGCCAGCACTTCGACTATACCTACGATGCCCTGGGCAATATCGCCACCTACACCGCTCCCGGGGATGGCGCTGTCACCTATACCTACGATATTCAGGGGCAGCTTCTCAAAGCTCAGGGAGATACCACCTATACCTACACCTATGACACCGTAGGTAATATCCTGACGGCTTCTGACGGCACGACCAGTCACTCTTATACCTACAGCGACGGCGACTGGAAGGACCTGCTGACCGCCTACGATGGAGAGTCCATCACCTACGATGCCATCGGCAACCCCATCAGCTACTACAACGGCACCCGCTGGGCGTTCACCTGGAGCAATGGCCGGAACCTGACCCGTGCAGTCTCCACCGGGACGGCTGTGGACTTTACCTACGACCTTGAAGGTCTCAGAACCAGCAAGACCGTTGGCGGTGTGACCCACAACTACCTTTACGCCGGCGGCAAGCTGCTGCGGGAAACCGACGGAACCAACACTCTGGACTTTGTCTACGATGCCAATGGGACCCCTTATGCCCTGATCCACACCGTCGGCACGGAATCTCCCGTTACCACCACTTACTACTACATTACGAACCTCCAAGGCGATGTGGTGCAGCTGGTGGATTCGGATGGCAATGCCGTAGCCAGCTACGAGTACGACCCCTACGGCAAGGTGATTTCCGCCACCGGAACCCTGGCTGAGATCAATCCCCTGCGGTATCGGGGATATTACTACGATG
>DVJG01000155.1 GCA_018710805.1 Candidatus Faecousia faecipullorum | reverse complement strand
TTTTCAGAACTGCACGGATGGGGCAAAAGATTCGCTGCCCAGCCGAAGCCGATTTATTCAGAGGTTCCTTAACATCAGAGCGGTATGCCCTGAGTGAATTTACAAATTCAGGCGGCCTGGCCGCAAAGTTTTCTGTGAAAAAACGCAGGGAAATCCCGGCGAACCCGGAGGCCCGCCGGGAAAAATCATTGCTTACTTATCCTGCAGGCAGGCAATGCCGGGCAGCTCCAGGCCTTCCAGGAATTCCAGGGAAGCGCCGCCGCCGGTGGAGATGTGGGTGATCTTGTCGGCGAAGCCCAGCTGTTCGCAGGCAGCCGCAGAGTCGCCGCCGCCCACGATGGTCACGGCATCGGAATCGGCCAGAGCCTGGGCAACCGCAATGGTGCCCTTGTTCAGAACGGGGTTCTCGAACACGCCCATGGGGCCGTTCCAGACAACGGTCTTGGCATTCTTCACAGCCTCGGCAAACAGAGCCTGAGACTTTTCGCCGATATCCAGGCCCATCTTGCCCTGGGGAATGGCGTCTGCAGCCACGGTCTCCACTTCAATCTCGGCATCGATGGGGTTGGGGAAGGAAGAAGCCACCACAGCGTCCACAGGCAGAAGCAGCTTCACGCCCTTGGCCTGGGCCTTTGCCATCATTTCCTTGCAGTAGTCAATCTTGGTCTCGTCCAGCAGGGAGCTGCCCACGCAGGAGCCCTTGGCAGCCTCGAAGGTGAAGGCCATGCCGCCGCCGATGATCAGGGTGTCCACCTTGTCCAGCAGGTTGTTGATAACGTTCAGCTTGTCGGAGACCTTGGCGCCGCCCAGAATGGCCACGAAGGGACGCTCGGGGTTTGCCAGGGCCTTGCCCATGATGGAAACTTCCTTCTGCACCAGATAGCCGGAGACGGCGGGCAGATAGTCGGCAACGCCGGCGGTGGAAGCGTGGGCACGGTGGGCGGTGCCGAAGGCATCGTTCACAAAGATATCGGCCATGGAAGCCAGAGCCTTGCTCAGCTCGGGATCGTTCTTGGTCTCACCCTTCTCAAAGCGGGTGTTCTCCAGGAGCATCACGTCGCCGTCACGGAGGGCTGCGGCCTTGCTCTGGGCGTCGGCACCGGCCACGTCGGAAGCCATGACAACCTCTTTGCCCAGCAGCTCGGAGATGCGGTCGGCAACGATCTTCAGGCTCAGTTCAGGCTTGTACTCACCCTTGGGCTTGCCCATGTGGGAGCAGAGGATCACCCGGGCGTTGTGCTCCACCAGGTAACGGATGGTGGGCATAGCGGCCACGATCCGCTTGTCGGAGGTGATGACGCCGTTCTTGGTGGGGACGTTAAAGTCGCAGCGGCACAGAACGCGCTTACCGGCTACTTCGATGTCCTCAATAGACTTCTTATTGTAGTTCATAGTTTTTCCTCCATTTTCAAATCGGGAGCAAGCTCCCGCATTTTGCCATAGTCTTTCAGCTGGGGAAATTCGCTTTGCCGCAGGGCCTCATACACGGTGATGGCCACGGCGTTGCTCAGGTTCAGGCTCCGGGCTTCCGGGCGCATGGGAATGCGGACACACTGGTCATAGTGTTCATTCAGGAAGGGCTCCGGCAGGCCTTTTGTCTCTTTGCCGAAGAACAGGTAGCAGTCCTCCGCGTAGCGGGCCTCGGTGTAGCACCGGGGCGCTTTCGTGGACAGGCACCACATTTGCTCCACCTGGTTTTTCGAGAAAAAGTCCTGGAGGCTTTCATACTCCCGCACATCCACCAGATGCCAGTAGTCAAGACCGGCCCGGCGGACCGCTTTTTCGGAAGTGTCAAAGCCCAGGGGATGGATCAGGTGCAGGCGGCTGCCTGTAGCGGCGCAGGTTCGGGCAATGTTTCCGCAATTCTGGGGGATTTCCGGCTCAACCAGCACGATATTCAGCAACCGTCATCACCTCTGTCCTGCATCCGGAACATCCGGACCCGGATTCCGTTCGATTCTTATTGTATGCCAAATGAGGCATAAAATCAATCACAAAAATGGGGTTTTCTCAACTTTTTTATAGTATCGACAGATTCCCGCCGGAAGAAAGCGGAAATTTGTGAAAAATGTAACAGCTTGCACAAAAGTCCCCGGTTCCGGCAACTGAAAGGGTGTCGTTTTGACGCGGCATCAATGGGAAACCGGGAAAATCTCAATATTATCGCCGCTTTTCCTCCTGAGAGCGACATAGAAAAACTGCCTGCTCCGGAACACGAAGCAGGCAGTATAACGGTTAACCTACGCCCTGGACCAGGCTGCCCTCGGAAGAAAGCCAGGAGCTTCCTTCGGCGGAGAGCATCTGACCGTTTGAGAGCATGGCCGTGAGCTGCACGAAGATCTGCTGGCCGTCCTCGGGAACCGCCACGGAGAACGACGCGCCCTGGATATCCAGATTGTAGCTGGCCAGCTCGTCAGGCTCGGGCAGGGTCAAATCATAGGTGCCAACAATCTCGCCTCCGGAGCGAAGCTCCAGAACGGCGGAGGTGCAGGTCAGGCCTTCCGGCCGGATACGGGGCAGACGAATGCTTGCCTCGCCCTTCGTAATCTTCAGGGTGTTCCCCTGGACTTCGGAGCTCTCCACCGTCAGAGAGCAGGATGCCTCCAGGGAGCTCTGCAAATCAATGAGCGCCAGGTCCACCGGGTCCTTGGGGGTATTTACGGGGATCTCCACCTGGTCCTTGCCGTTGCTCATGGCCAGATAGTAGCAGTAGCCGTTGGCGGCGTTCAGGTCCAGGGATGCGGTGTACTGATTATCCTCCCACTGGCAGATGGCCCGGTCCACCTCTTCGCCCTCCAGTCTGACCAGGAACAGGGCGGAGTGGTCCTTGCCGTGGGTCAGAGGGGTTGCCGCCAGGTGGATGGTGGCGCCGTTGGGGCTGGACCAGGTTTCGGCGGTGAGGTTCCATTTGGTGAGGCCCAGGGTGCCGTCACCCTCGCTGATCTGTTCGCCGCCGTCCTTGCCGCAGGCGGTGAGGCACAGAATCAGTGCGGCAAATACCGCAGCCAAAGTCAAAAATTTACGCTTCATGGATATTCCCTCCTTTATTTATACGGTCCGGGTCCACTCGGTGACCAGCAGGCCAGGCACAGCCCATACAAGCTGATAGAGCAGCAGATTGGTGGGGGTCAAAAGCTCGGTGCTTCCGAGAATGGCCAAAACCAGCATAATGAGCAGGCCCACAACACCGCCCAGCAGATGGATGACCATTCCCAGGTTGGTGGAGGTTCTGAGGGCCCGGGAACCGGTGACGGCGTAGGCGGCGCTGACCAGCTCCTCCCGGGTGATAAGGGCCAGCACCGGCGCGTCGGCGCTGGGCTGCTTCTTTAAGAGTTCCTCCCGGGTCTCCTGGTCCGGGAAGGCAAGACGGCGGGACTTCAGACCGAATTTGGAGCGGAGGAATTCCTCCGTCAGCATGAAGTCTCTGCACAGCACCACAGGGATCAGCTTCCGATAGCCGGAGAGGGTGACGAGACCCGCAGAGGCGGAGCGCATTTTGGCATAGGAAATGGCGTAGACGGCGCTGAGCTCCCCGTCGATGGCGGCATAGACCGCCTGGTTCACCATGGTGCCCTGGGGGATGTCCACATCCATGTCCTGGAGGAAGCTCAAGGTGCCCAGGAGCACAGGCTCCCCGTTGACCATACCGCCGATGCCGCCCTTGCCGTAGTTGCGGAAGGACTCCACGGCCTGCAGTTCACCGCCCCGGTTTTTGAGCAGCTGCTGGAATACGGCTTCCAGGCCGCCGCCTGCGGTGGCGATGAGGGAAGTGGTCATGGACACCACTTCATCGGGGTCCCGGCTGCCATAGAACTTGACGCCGTTGAGCTTGGTGCTTCCCTGGGGGAACAGGTCATGGTCTCCCAGAGGGAAGGCAGCCTTGCCGCTGAGGGCCTTTACGCCCTTCCAGCCGCAGAGCACCGTGCCCACCATGTGGAGCCGCTGTTCCAAAATGGCCTTGGGCCGGGCGGAAGCAATGAAGAAGGTGGCAGGCACCGCCGCCAGAAGCGACGTGGATAGGACCTGCACTGCCATGCTGGTGCCGTGGGTCAGGCCCGCCAGCACCGAAATGGCCATGGCGGCCAGCATCGCCACAAAGGCATAGACGCCCTGGAGCTTTTCCGGAGCCGTGGTGGTCTGGTAGGTATCCATAAAGTCCTCTACCTCGCCCTCCACCTGCTGGATGCCGGGCTTGCCTTCAAAGTAGTCGTCGGTCTTTACCAGGGCATGGAGCCGCACGGCTTTGCGCATGGTGTCCAGTTCCGACAGCTCCGTGTTCCGGCGCTGATACCGGGCCCACAGGGCCATGGTCATTTCCAGGCAGAAGGCGCCGCAGCAGGGAACCCGCTGTTCCTGCAGGCAGAACACGCTGTCTGCAACACAGACGCCGAAGGTGATGACAAGCAATGTGTTCAGAGAGAAGCGGCCCTTGGTAAAGAGGGCGCCGATGGCGTCAAGCATGAGCTGGCAGCCCAGAAGCGCCGAAATAAGCATACAAAGGACCTGGCTGAATACCACAAACTTAATGCGGTTTTCCGCCACGTAGCCCAGGGCGTAGAAAGCGGCAATTCCCGCGGCGA
Source organism: Candidatus Faecousia faecipullorum (assembly GCA_018710805.1). Lineage (GTDB taxonomy): Bacteria > Bacillota > Clostridia > Oscillospirales > Oscillospiraceae > Faecousia > Faecousia faecipullorum. The sequence continues at coordinate 1,396 of DVJG01000155.1, read as the reverse complement.
TGGCGGTCATGAGCAGACTCAGCAGAATTGCCGCCTGGAGCTTTCCGGTGCCTTTCTCCGACAGGGCGTAATACTGTTTTTCCGGGCCCGCCACCAATTTCTTTTTCAGCTCTTTCAGGCGGGATTTGGGCGTGAACACCGAAGGCGCGGGAATGAAGGCCTCTTCCACGTCAAAGGCGGGATGGTCCAGCTCCTCCGGCGGCACCACAGAGCCTGCCTCCTGGGCCGTTTCTTCCGGGAGGGGTTCGGCCTCTTCTTCGGTTACCGGGTCAAAGCGGACCGTGGCACCGGAAAGGTCCGGCTCCTGGTCCTCTTCGGAAGAAGCATCTTCCGAAGGTGCCTCATCCTCTTCCTCAGAGAAGGAGAGCTCCGGCATAGTGTCCAAAGGCGCCTGCGCCGTTTCCGGGTCGTCGTGAAATTCGTTCAGAATGGACTCCAGATCAAACTCTTCGTCCTGGAGCGCTTCTTGCTTATCCATATGGGTTTCCTCCTGGCTTAAATGCGTTGACGGACCGCCTCGTACAGCAAAATGGACGCCGCGGCGGAGGCGTTGAGAGATGAAATGCGGCCGTTCATGGGAATGCTCACCATCTGGTCGCAGTTCTTACGAACAAGGGGGCTCATGCCGTCGCCTTCGTTTCCGATGACAATGGCGGCAGGACCTTTTAAATCCGCCTGGTACATGGGAATGGAGCCCTCGGCGGCGGTGCCGTAAACCCAGACGCCGCGCTCTTTCAGCTCGGCAATGGCGGCGCTGATGTTGGTGACCCGGGCCACCTTCATATACTCCACAGCCCCTGCGGAGGCCTTGGCCACGGTGGCAGTGAGACCCACGCTGCGGCGCTTGGGAATGACCACCCCATGGGCCCCGGCACACTCGGCGCTTCGGAGAATGGCGCCCAGGTTGTGGGGGTCCGAGAGCTCGTCGCAGATGACGATGAGCGGCGCCTGGCCCCGGGAGGCGGCTTCCTCTAAAATATCATCCAGGGTGCAGTAGTCGTGGGCGGCGGCCATGGCGATAATGCCCTGATGGGCCCGGGTTGTGGACATGGCGTCCAGCTTCCGGCGGTCCACAGGCACCACCACGGCTCCGGCTTCCTTCGCCTGGGCTGCCAAGCGCTGTAAACTTCGATCCGTATCCCCATCGGCTACGAACACCTTATCGATGGTCCGCCCGCTTTTGATGGCCTCTGCAATGGCGTTGCGGCCTTCCAGCTGGCCTTCCACTTCCTCCATCTGGGGCCGATCGGCAAATTTATCGGCCCGGCGGGGGCCCCGATTCTCCCTTTGGGGACGGCGATTTTCATTCATAGGCAGTTTCTCCTATATAAATACAAATTATCTATGTTATTATAACAGATTTTTTTCCGCAACTCAACTCTTATTTTTTGCAGTG
>DVJG01000154.1 GCA_018710805.1 Candidatus Faecousia faecipullorum | reverse complement strand
CCCATGTATCAGAAATTCGGAAAGCGGTTTTTCGATATTCTTCTCTCGGGCTGTGCCATTTTGGTGCTGGCGCCGCTTCTGTGCCTGCCCATTGCCATTGCCATCAAGCTGGATGACCCGGGCCCGGTGTTTTTTCGCCAGAAGCGGGTGGGAAAGGGCAAGACCCACTTTGACATTCTGAAGTTTCGCACCATGAAAATGAGCACCCCCAGGGATGTGCCCACCCACTTGCTGGAAAATCCCGAACAGTACATTACCAAAACAGGACGCTTCCTGCGGCAGACCTCCTTTGACGAGATCCCCCAGATTTTCCAGATTTTCACAGGGAAAATGTCCATTGTTGGCCCCCGGCCTGCCCTTTGGAACCAGTTCGACCTGATTGAAGAGCGGGATAAGTACGGCGCCAACGATTTAAGACCGGGCCTTACAGGCTGGGCCCAGATCAACGGCCGGGACGAGCTTTCCATTGAGGAAAAAGCCCGGTTCGACGGAGAGTACGCCGAGAAGTGCAGCTTCCGTTTCGACTGCAAATGCCTCCTCGGCACGGTGCTTCCGGTTCTGCGCCATGAGGGCGTGGTGGAAGGCGGCACCGGGAGCCTGGAAAAGGAGAAAAAGCAATGAAAATTCTGGTGATCTGCCAGTATTATGCCCCGGAGCCCTTCCGACTGCCGGATATCTGCGAAGCCCTGGCAGAGCGGGGGCACAGCGTCACCGTGGTCACGGGAACCCCCAACTATCCGGAGGGAGAGATCTACCCCGGCTATGAAAACGGCGCCCGGGCCCGTGAGGTGCTGAACGGCGTCCAGGTCCATCGGTGCCCCCTGGTCCCCAGAAAACGGGGAATCCTGCGCCGCTTCCTGAATTACTACAGCTTCGTCTATTCCTCCTGCGCCCATGTGCGGAAATTAAAGGAGGATTTTGACGTGGTGTTTGTGAACCAGCTTTCTCCCGTCATGATGGCCCGGGCCGGACTGAACTACGCAAAGCGCCATGGAAAGAAATGCGTGCTCTACTGCCTGGACCTGTGGCCCGAAAGCCTCTTTGCTGGGGGCATCCGGCCCGGCTCCGCCATTTACCGATTCTTCTGGGGCGTATCCCGGAGTATTTACAACGCGGCGGACTGGATTCTGGTGACCTCCAAGGGCTTTATTCCCTACCTGCAGGAGCAGCTGGGGGTAACCGTCCCCTGTTCCTACCTTCCCCAATATGCCGAGAGCCTCTTTGACGATGTGCCGCCCCACGAAAACCAAAAGGCCCCCTACCATTTTGTCTTCGCGGGCAACGTAGGCGAAGCCCAGAGCGTGGAGACCATCATTGAGGCGGCGGCGATTTTAAAAGATGACCACCGGGCCGTTTTCCACATTGTGGGAGACGGGGTCTCCCTGGAACGCTGCAAGGAAAAGGCCCAGGGCCTCCAAAACGTCACGTTCCACGGCCGCCGGGAGGTGGCCGAAATGAAGGACTTCTTCACCATGGCCGACGGAATGCTGGTGACCATGAAAAAGAACGATGTCCTGTCCATGACCGTTCCCGGCAAGGTCCAGTCCTACATGGCGGCAGGAAGGTGCCTGATTGGCGCCATCGGCGGGGAGACGGCCTCCCTGATAGAACGTGCCGCCTGCGGGCTTTGCGTAAACCCCGAGGATGGGGAGGCGCTGGCAAAAGCCATCCGGGAGCTCATGGATGCTCCCGAAAAAATGACGGTTTACGGGCAGAACGCCCGGGCTTACTACAAAGAATACTTTCAAAAAGAAGCGTTTCTGGACACTTTGGAATCCACACTTCGGAACGCCTGCCAATAAAAGAGAGGGATACCTATGTTTGACAACGCCACACTGATGATCACCGGAGGCACCGGGTCCTTTGGCTCCACCGTGCTCAAGCACTTCTTGGACTCCGACCTGAAGGAAATCCGGATTTTCTCCCGGGACGAAAAGAAGCAGGACGATATGCGCCATGAGCTCCAGGCAAAGCATCCGGACACCGCCCATAAGGTGAAATTCTACATCGGCGACGTTCGGAACCTCCAATCTGTTCAGGATGCCATGCCCGGGGTGGACTACATTTTCCACGCCGCGGCACTGAAGCAGGTGCCCTCCTGTGAGTTTTTCCCTATGCAGGCGGTCCAGACCAACGTCATCGGCACAGACAACGTGCTCCACGCCGCCATTGATTCCGGCGTCAAGCGGGTGGTCTGCCTCTCCACCGATAAGGCCGCCTATCCCATCAACGCCATGGGTATCTCCAAGGCCATGATGGAGCGGGTCATCTATGCCAACGCCAGAGTCGCCGCCGAGCGCGGCGGCACCACGATTTGCTGCACCCGTTACGGCAACGTCATGTGCTCCCGGGGCAGCGTGATTCCTCTGTTCATCGACCAGATCAAGGCCGGAAACCCCATTACCATTACGGACCCCAACATGACCCGCTTCCTCATGAACCTGGACGAGGCCGTGTCTCTGGTCATGTTCGCCTTCCAGCACGCCAATCCCGGAGACCTCTTCATTCAGAAGTCTGACGCTTCCACCATCGGCGATTTGGCCAAGGCCGTGCAGAAGCTTTTCGGCAACACGGGCACCCAGATCATCGGCACCCGCCACGGCGAGAAGCTCTACGAGACCCTTATGACCAGAGAAGAGCGGCTTCGCAGTGAGGACATGGGCGATTACTTCCGGGTGGCAGCCGACAACCGGGACCTGAACTACGACAAATTCGTGGTGAAGGGCCAGGTCCACACCGAGGCAGAGGAGTCCTACACCAGCAGCAATACCCGCCGGCTGGACGTGAAGGGCACTGTGAAGAAAATTCTCACCACCGACTATGTGCAGGAAGCGCTGAGGGCCATGCAGGAATGAATATTTTGATTACCGGCGCCGCCGGATTTGTGGGAAAAAACCTGACCGCAGCCCTGGCTGCCATTCGGGACGGCAAGGACCGCACAAGACCGAACCTCTCCATCGGAGAACTGTACCTCTATGACTTAAATTCCACGCCGGAGCTTTTGGAAAACGCCTGCGAAAAAGCGGATTTTGTCTTTAATCTTGCCGGGGTCAACCGTCCCAAGGATGAAAAAGAGTTCATGGAGGGAAACTTCGGCTTTGCCTCCACGCTGCTGAATACCCTGAAAAAATATCGCAACACCTGCCCGGTGATGCTGTCCTCCTCCATCCAGGCGACCTTAATGGGCCGCTATGCAGGAAGCGAATACGGCAAAAGCAAAAAGGCAGGGGAGGAGCTGTTTTTTTCCTACGCCCAAGAGACGGGAGCCAAGGTCCTCATCTACCGCTTTCCCAATCTCTTCGGCAAGTGGTGCCGTCCCAACTACAATTCCGCTGTGGCAACCTTCTGCTACAACTATGCCCACGACCTGCCCATTCAGCTAAACGACCCCGCTGTGGAGCTGGAACTGCTCTACATTGACGATCTGGTCACGGAGATGCTGGATGCCCTGGAAGGGAAGGCCCATCCCTGTGAATTTGATGGGGTCAATACGGTGTTTACCGAGCATGGCCGCTACTACGCCGCCCCTGTGACCCACCGGGCCACGCTGGGAGAAATCGTGGCGCTTCTCGACAGCTTCAAGGCCCAGCCAAAGACCCTTATGATGCCGGAAATTCCCCAGGGAAGCCTTGCAAAAAAGCTCTATTCCACCTATTTAAGCTACCTTCCCAAGGAAAAGGCGGCGTTTCCCCTCCATACAAATGTAGATAACCGGGGCAGCTTTACGGAGCTTCTGCGCACCAAGGGCTGTGGTCAGTTCAGCGTAAATATCTCAAAGCCCGGCGTCACCAAGGGCCAGCACTGGCACCATAGCAAGTGGGAATTCTTCATTGTGGTTTCTGGCCGGGGCCTCATTCAGCAGCGGAAGCTGGGCAGCGACGAGATTCTGGAATTCTATGTCTCCGGGGACAGCATCCAGGCGGTCCATATGCTCCCGGGCTATACCCACAACATCATCAATCTTTCGGAAACCGAGGACCTTGTTACCTTCATGTGGGCCAATGAGTGCTTTGACCCCCAAAAACCCGATACCTTTTTCGAGGTGGTGTGACCATGGAAATGAAACTGGATTACTCCGATATTTCCTTTCAAAATAACGGTAAATTAAAGCTTCTGATTCTGGTGGGCACCCGACCGGAGATCATCCGTCTGGCGGCGGTGATCAAAAAATGCCGCAAATACTTTGATACCCTCCTTGCCCACACGGGCCAGAACTATGATTATAACCTCAACGGCATTTTCTTCCGGGACCTGGGGCTGCGGGACCCCGACGTGTACCTGAACGCCGTGGGAGACGACCTGGGTGCGACGGTGGGCAATATTATTTGCTGTGCCTATAAGCTGATGGCGGCGGTGAAGCCTGACGCTGTGCTGATTCTGGGAGACACCAACTCCTGCCTCTCTGCCATTGCCGCAAAGCGGCTCCACATTCCTGTATTCCACATGGAGGCTGGCAACCGCTGTAAAGACGAGTGCCTGCCCGAGGAGACCAACCGCCGCATTGTGGACATCATTTCCGACGTGAATCTGGCCTATTCCGAGCACGCGAGAAAGTATCTTCACGAGTGCGGCCTGCCCAAAGAGCGGGTTTACGTCACGGGCTCTCCCATGGCGGAGGTGCTCCATGAGAATCTGGCTGCCATTGAAGCTTCCGATATCCATGAGCGGCTGGGGCTGGAAAAAGGGAAGTACATTCTCCTGTCCGCCCATCGGGAGGAGAACATCGACACGGAGAAGAATTTCCTGTCCCTGTTCACCGCAGTCAACGCCATGGCGGAGAAGTACGATATGCCCATTCTCTACTCCTGCCATCCCCGGTCCAGAAAGCGGCTTCAGGAGAGCGGCTTCCAGCTGGACCGCCGGGTCATTCAGCACGAGCCCCTGGGCTTTCATGACTACAACTGCCTGCAGATGAACGCTTTCTGCGTGGTGTCCGATTCCGGCACCCTGCCGGAGGAGAGCAGCTTCTTTGGAAGTGTGGGACATCCCTTCCCGGCGGTGTGCATCCGCACCTCCACCGAGCGGCCGGAGGCCCTGGACAAGGCCTGCTTTATTCTGGCGGGTATTGACAAAGGCCACCTGCTCCAGGCTGTGGATACTGCGGTGCAGATGAATCTGGACGGCGATTTTGGCATCCCTGTCCCCGACTATGTGGAGGAAAATGTCTCCACCAAGGTGGTGAAGATCATTCAGTCCTACACCGGTGTGGTGGACAAAATGGTCTGGCGCAAATATTAAAAACCCGTAGAAGGCGAGGCTACCAATGCGCTCGCCTTCTCGTGCATCCGAAAAGGAGTTATTTCCATGCGATATTACCCCTTCCCCGATCACAAATGGACCAGGGCGGCGTTCTGCGGCTACCTTCTCGCCATGCTGTATCTTGTGCGGGAATCCATGTTCACCCTCAGTGTCTGGGGCTTTTACAAGGCCCAGTTTCTCATGTTCGGCCTTATGGGTGCCCTGGGAATCTGGTTTGCTGTCCGTAATGTCCGAAACCTGAAGGAGATTATCACAGACGGCCGGGTCAAACTGGCCCTCATTGCCTCCGGGGCGGTGCTGCTGCCCATGGTTCTCAAAAGGGACTGGCAGGCCATGTACATCTCCGTGCTCATCTGCGTTCTCTTCCCCATTTTCCTCAGCTATTTTGTGACCCTCCGGCAGACGGCAAAAGCCTATGTGGTGATCTTTGT